>DATGLU010000605.1:0-4848 GCA_035294045.1 Roseiarcus sp.
CTGACGGAGATTGTTTCCGGCCTCGCGGGCAGTCACGGCGCCAGCGCAGCCGTGGAGATCGTCACAGGCGAGCCGCCCGTCCAGAACGACGCCGATATGGTCAGCCTTATCCAGGAAGCTGCGCCGGACCGGTTCGTCGCATTGTCGGGATGGACGGCGGCGGACGATTTTGGCTTTTACAGCCAAGCGAAACCGTCGGTGTATTTCCGACTGGGGATTCGCAACGAGGCCGCCGGCAGCATTCACCCCCTGCATCATCCGGAATTTCGAGTTGACGAAGAAGCGCTCGGCGTCGGCGTCACAACTCTGACGGCTGCGGCCCTTCGATTCCTCGAACGCGCGCGCTGAAGTCGATAACTGCGCTCCTCCAACCGCGCAGTATCGATGACCATATCGGAGTCGGTCGAGCGACGGCCTTGCTGGGGTGTGAAGCGCCCGCTTGGCGGATGGTCCCGGCGGCGTTCCTCGAAGAGGCGACATCGTCTTAGAAGAAGGCAAATTGTTGTCAAGAAGCTCGATTGGATCGCCGCGATTGAGTATACTATTCGATCAGTCAGACGCTCGCGGGCACGCCGGATCACGATAGTCTTCTCCGCCGCCATCTGGAGCGCGCGCTGGAACAGCGAGGACGCGGTCTGTTCTTCTTGTGGGACGGGCGTGACAAGCGAAAGGTTGCCAAATCTGCCCGGGGGCGCAAAGGGCGGCGAAACAGATAATGCGGTTTCACGGCGGGCGCGTTGCCAAGCGTTAGCAGATCCATTGCCTATTTTGCACTTTATGCCGCCTTATACGGCGCGTTCGGCGTAGCGTCGCCTTTTTGGCCAAGGTTCTTTGAGACAAGAGCTCTATCGCCTCAGAACATTGCTCTGATACTCGGCGTGGCCATATTGATACGGCTTATCGCTGGTCCTCTTATAGGCGCTCTGGCCGATCTGCTGAGCTCATCGCGCCTTGTGCTTGCATCCTGCGCGGCTTTGGCTGCAGGAGCCGCTTTATCGCTGATAAGCGCTCATACGTTCTGGTTGTTGTTCATCTTAGCCTTGATCCAGGCTGCGGCTCTTGCTCCTACGACCTCGATTGCCGATGCGCTGTCAGTCAATATAGCAAAACCACAGATTGCCGGCGCGCGCTTTGAATACGGCTGGATACGTGGCTCGGGCTCAGCGTCCTTTGCGTTGGGTACGCTGATCATGGGACAGTTGATACGTCCCGGTGATCTCACCCCTGTCATCTGGATGCATGCGGCCATGCTCATCGTAGCAATCGGTGCGACCGCTCTGCTGCCAAATGCTGCAACGAGATCTGCGCCGCGCGCCAGGACATCGCCCGGCGTGACTGAGTTGCGTCGCCTGTTCGGTATCGCCCAGTTTCGGATTCTGATTGTGGTCTCCGCGCTGGTCTTTGGCAGCCACGCGATGAATGACACATTTGGAATGATCCGGTGGAGCGGCGCCGGAATAGGCGCGGCGACCATAAGCTTCCTATGGTCGGAAGCGGTGGCCGCCGAGGTAATCGTATTTGTCCTCGTTGGTCCAATGCTGCTTGACCGGCTTGGCGCGCGCGGAGCGGCCGCGCTGGCGGCCACGGCTGGAATAATAAGATGGGTCATTGAAGGTACAACGAATTCTGTCTTGGCGCTCTCAATCCTCCAGCCGATGCACGGATTGACATTCGCGTTGCTTCACTTGGCGTGCATGCGCATGATGGGCGCCGTTGTGCCGGCGCGCGTCGCCGCAACCGCCCAATCTGTTTATGGGTTTTCCTCCGGGCTCGTCACCGCTTGTGTCACTTTGTCGTCAGGATTTCTCTACGCCAAGTTTGGCGGCGCGGCATTCTTTCCCATGGCGGCCATTTGTGGCGTCGCGTTGCCGTTTGCCTGGTTTGGCCTCCGCTAGGTCGGCGATTTGACATAGGCGAATTTCTGCGGAGAACGCCCGTATGCTATAGCCTGTTACCTTCGATTGCCGGAGAAAGCGGATGCAAAGTAGCGAAAGAAGTGAGGTCTAATGACTTTCATCTTCCGGCTCGAGCCAAAAAACCTCGCGGCTGAAGTGTGGAAAGAAGTTGTGTTCAAAGGGTCTCTCTGGCTTCGAGCGAGCAATGAGGCGGAGGCTCGCCAAAAGGCCGCCGACAAGTCCTTTCTCATGGGTCTGCGCGCGAATCGGCATTTGCCTCTGCGCAGTTCGCCCTGGATTGACATGGAATTGACACGCTGTGAGAGGGATGACAACCGACAGGGGATTCCGGAAGTCGGAATCGTCGTCGCCGATGGACGGCTGCTCGGTAACGATGAGCCGGCGCCGTGGCGTTGGGTGAGCTTCTCTCGGGAGCAGCTCGACGGTCCGCAAGAATTGCGCTTGCGCGCCGAGTTCAGCGAGCGATCAAAGACGATGGCGCATGCGGACCGAGGCTCCATTTACTGGCGCGCTGAAGCTCACGGCGCGAGGACGTATTATTTTTCGCCAGAGGCCGCCGAAGTGGTGGACGATGTGCTTGCGAAGTGCGGGGAAAATCTTTGCGTTGCTCCTGACCTTCAAAAAATGCTCCGAGAAGGCTTTCAATCGGCAAAGTGGTGACGCCTACTGGGCGAAAAAATTTGATGTCGCAGACACTCACTGCGGCGGCGCTCCTCCCGATGAGCGTAGCCTTGTTTTCGCATTTCTGGTCACTGTAACATCCCATGGCGCGGAGGGCTCCGTCGCCCTGCGAACGGTCTCTGCACGCGCCTGGATTGGTATCCGGCCGTCACATGGTCAGACAAAGTCGGAGGAAATGATGAAGTTTCTGGTCACGGGGGGAACGGGCTTCATCGGCGCGTCGGTCGTAAGGAATCTTCTCGATCGCGGAATCCCCGTCGTAATCGGCGATGCGAATCCTAACCCGCAGGTCGCGGCCGATTTGAGGGAGGCGTCCATGGATACGCTGGACGTCGCCGACGCCCGGGCGGTCGCAACGCTGTTCGATCGCCACGGCGATATCACCCACTGCATTCACCTTGCTTATTTGATGAGCGCCGAGGTCGAGGCCAACCCTGCGCTCGGCGTCAATGTCAACATCCTCGGCATGGTCAATATGTTTGAGGCGGCGCTCCGCCACCGATTGGCGCGCCTCGTCTTCACCAGTAGCGAGACCGTCTACGGCGCTTCACAAGCTCATTACGGGGATAGGCCCGTCGTCGAGAGCGACTTCTGTGCGCCGGAAGACCATTTCTTCACCTATGGAGTCATGAAGATCCTGAACGAATTCATGGCGAGAAAATATATCGAAAAGCACGGCGTGAGCATGGCTTGCGTCAGGCCGCCGGTTGTCTTTGGGCATGGGCGAAAGCGGGGCTCGGTGCTTTGGGCGGAGCATTTTGCGTCGCTGCCGGCAAGGGGCGAGGCGGTGAGCCTGCCGTTTTCGCGTCATTCGCGCGAAACGTGGATTTACAAGGACGATTGCGCCGAGCAACTTGTGCGCCTCGCCCTGAAACCGAAACTCGATCACTTCGCCTACAACAACGGCGGCGCTTGCGCGTCGGGCGAAGAGTTGGCCGCCGCGGTGCGGCGCTGGCTGCCAAATGCGCGAATTGAATTCGACGAAACCAAGCCGCGGACGCCTCTGATCGACTGGCAGGACGGCCAAAGGTTAGCGCGTGAAATCGATTTTGCGCCACGATCTCTTGCCGACGGCGTTCGCGCCCATATCAATGAAGCCCGCCGCGAAGCCGGCTTAAGGGAGGTGTGAAAAAAATGCCCGCTCGCTACCGCAACACCGTCGTTGGCAGCTATCCGCGTCCGGCCCAAGCCGCGGATACGATGAAAAAACCAACTCTCACCCAAGCCGAGACCGACGATATGATCCGGTGGGCGGCGAAGGACCAAGCGGACCTCGGGCTCGACGTCATTACAGATGGCGAGGCGTACCGGGAGAATATGTATTACTTCTATCAGAAGCGAGTCGACGGCGTCACGTTTGAAAATATGCCGCGCCTCGCCTTCGGCACGGCGGGCTTTGCGATCGAATGCCCACGCATAATCGGGCCGCTCCAAAACCCGCGCTTCAATCTTGCTCATAACTGGAAGCTTGCACGAGCCGCCGCGCCCCCGCATGTCAAGGTAAAGCAAACGGTGACGGGCCCTCACGTCCTGACGAGGTTCAGCGTCAACGAGCGCAAGGATCTCTACCAGGATGACCAGGCGCTTTGCAATGCCTGGGCGGATGTCCTGCTTGATGAGCTCAACGAGGTCGTGGCCGCCGGATGCGCCGATATTCAATTCGACGAACCGATGTGGACCGAATCGCCCGAGCAAAGCGAATGGGCGGCCGATATTCTGAATGGTCTCATTGAACGCCTGCCGAAGCATGTGCGCGTCGGACTTCACGTATGCGGCGGAAACCCTCGACGCAAACGCATCTATTTCACCAAATACATGGACTTGGCTCCAGCTTTTCGAAAGATGAAGATCGACGAAGTATCGCTTGAACATTGCACGCTGAGCTACGATATGATGCAGCTCTGGTCGCTCTGGGACTTCAAAGGCGACTTCGCGATTGGCGTCATCGACCAGCGGAGCGATGAGATCGAAACATTGGATGTCGTCCGTCGTCGGATCGAGCCCGCGCTGAAGCATTTCCCGCGCGAGAGGCTTGTCTTGACCAGCGAATGCGGCTTCGGCCATGTGCCGCTGGAGATTACTCGCAAAAAGCTCGCCGCGCTGGTTCATGCTTCGCACGAACTATAGCCGAGCCGGCAATCAGGTCGACCGCGCACAAGTGACGGCGCGCCTTGCAACAGGCGACGCTCTATCCGCCGTCGAGAAACCATACGCCCGTCATGCCTGACATCTGCCGCATGATTCTCGACGT
>DATGLU010000606.1:0-6798 GCA_035294045.1 Roseiarcus sp.
CGCCGCCTTCGGCGAAGAGCCGGCGAGGCGCACCTGGAAGCCGAAAATCGTCTTCGAGAAGACGATCGCCGCGACAATCACGACGATCGGGGCGAAGAGAACGCCGAGATGCAGCGTGCCGCCGTCGAACAGGATCGGCAAGGTCGCCTCGGGATCGAAATTCACCGTGACCGGAAAATTGAAGCCGTGCGGGTCCTTCCACGGGCCGCGCACCAGCCAATCGAGGGTGAGCTGGGCGACATAGACCAGCATCAGGCTGGTCAGGATTTCGGAGACGTTCAGCCAAACCTTGAGCGCCGCCGGGATCATCGCGTAGAGCACGCCGCCGATGATGCCGAGCAGGATCATCGCCGGCAAAATCCACCACGAGCCGATCGCCTGATAGGCGCCGTCATGGGTGAGGAGACCGAGCCAGCCGCCAAGCGCGCCGCCGGCGATGAATTGTCCCTCGGCGCCGATATTCCAGAGATTGGCGCGATAGCAGAAGGCGAGACCCACGGCGATGAGGATCAGCGGCGAGGCTTTCACTGCGATCGCCTGCAGCGAGTAGAATTGCGACAAAGGCTGGACGAAATAGACGTCGAAGGCGGTGAGCGGCGAGCGGCCCATGATCGCGACCACGGCGCCGCCGATGAGCACGGCGACGATCAGGGCGATAACCGGAGAAAGAATTTCGCGTAAGGTCGAGCGTTTCGGCCGAGCCTCGAGATCAATGCGCATGGCCGCCCCCGCCCATGCCGGCCATCAGCAAGCCGACCTCCTCGCGCGTCGTCGAGCGCGCCGGCAACGGCGCTGACAATTCGCCGGTATGAATGACGGCGATGCGGTCGCAGATTTCGAACAATTCGTCGAGATCCTGGCTGATGATCAGGACCGCGGCGCCTTTCGCGCAAAGATCGAGCAGCGCCTGGCGGATCGTCGCGGCCGCCGCGACATCGACGCCCCAGGTTGGCTGGTTGACGACGAGGACCGAAGGTTCGCGCAGGATTTCCCGGCCGACGACGAATTTCTGCAAATTGCCGCCGGACAAGGTGCGCGCCAGCGGATCGGGCGCGGCCGCGCGCACGTCGAAAGCGGCGATGACCTTGCGCGACTTTTCCTTGGCGAGGCCGGCATTGATGAAGCCGGCGCGCGTCATGTCGCCGGAGGCGTGGCCGGAAAGGACGATATTGTCGGACAGCGTGAAGTCCGGCGCGGCGGCGTGGCCGTTGCGCTCCTCGGGCACGAAGCCGGCGTTGAGCGCGCGCCTGGCGCCGATCCCCAAAGCGCCGACGGGCGAGCCGTCGATGACGATCGCGTTGGGATCGCGGGCCAAGGTCTCGCCGGAAAGCGCCGCGAAGAATTCCGACTGGCCATTGCCCGCGACGCCGGCGACGCCGAAAATCTCGCCGCCCTTCACCGCGGCCGAGATATTCTTCAAGGCGACGCCGTGCAGTTCGGGCGAGGGCAGGCTCAAATTGGCGACGACCAGCCGCTCCTTGCCGAGCGCATGCGCGCCGGCCGGCCGCACCTCCTTGATTTCCGACCCGACCATGAGGGCGGCGAGCGAGCGCGGCGTCTCGACGCGCGGATTGCAAGCGCCGACCACCTTGCCGAGGCGCAAGATCGTGGCGCGGTCGCAAAGGCGCTGCACCTCTTCGAGATGATGCGAAATGTAAAGCAGCGCCCTGCCCTCAGCTTTCAGGCGCTCCAGAGTCTCGAACAGCTTTTCGGCCTCTTGCGGCGTCAGCACCGAAGTCGGCTCGTCGAGGATGAGGACCTTCGGGTCCTGCAGCAGGCAGCGCGCGATCTCGATGCGCTGGCGTTCGCCCGCCGAAAGCGTCCAGACCGGCCGCGACGGTTCGAGGCCCATGCCATAGGCGCGGGAAATTTCCGCGATTTTCGCCGGCACCTGATCGAGCTTGATCTCGGGCGGCATGGCGAGCGCGATATTCTCGGCGACGGTCAGGTTCTCGAAGAGCGAGAAATGCTGGAAAACCATGCCGATGCCGAGCGCGCGCGCGGCGTTCGGATTGGGCAGGCGGATCGGCGCGCCCTGCCAAAGAATTTCGCCCTCGGTCGGCTCGAGAATGCCATAAAGCATTTTGACGAGGGTCGACTTGCCGGCCCCGTTCTCGCCAAGCAAGGCGTGAACCTCGCCCTGAACGAGATCGAGATTGACTCGATCGTTCGCCGTGAAAGGTCCGAACCGCTTGGTGATGTCGCGAACCGCCAATAACGGCGTCGTTTCGCCTGAACCCCGCCCTGTTTCGGCCGCGTCAAGTTGCGCCAAACTCAGCCTCCCAGCCAAGATTGAGGCCGATTTTAGCGGGTCGTTTGAATAGAGCCAGCGCGAAAGAGCCTAGACTTTGCGAAAATTTTGCCAAGCACTTTCGCGCCGCGTGACGATTTTGACGAGGCCGGAACAGCCCTTACGGCAGGAACACGGTCGAGCCGCTTGTCGCGCGCGCTTCGAGCGCCTCATGCGCTCGGGCGGCTTCGGCCAGTGGAAGACGCGCGCCGATTTTCACTTTCACCGCGCTCGAGCGCAGGACGCTGAAAAGGTCGCGCGCCATGCGCTCGTAGCGGGCGCGGTCGGCCAGGAAGGTGAAGAGGCTCGGCCGTGTCGCAAATAGCGATCCCTTCTGCGCCAGCAGCGCGAGGTTGAAATTCTCGATCGCCCCCGACGCCGAGCCGTAAGAGGCGAACATGCCGAGAGGACGCAGACAATCGAGCGAAGCGGGGAAGGTCGCCTTGCCGACGCCGTCATAGACGACATGACATTTCGCGCCTTTGGTGATCTCAGCGACGCGCGCCGCAAAATTTTCCTCCCGATAGAGAATCGTATGCGCCGCGCCGGCCTTTTTGGCCATTGCCGCCTTTTCCGGCGAGCCGACGGTTCCGATCACCGTCGCGCCGAGCGCCTTGCCCCATTGGCAAAGAATCAGCCCGACCCCGCCCGCCGCGGCGTGGACAAGGATCGCGTCGCCCTTTTTGACGCGATAGGTCTGCCGCAGGAGGTATTGCGCGGTCAGCCCTTTCAGCATCGCCGCCGCCGCGATCTCATAGGAAATCGCCTGGGGCAGACGCACCAGCGCCGCGACGGCGATATTGGCCTCCTCCGCGTAAGCGCCGGTGCGCGATACGTAAGCGACGCGGTCGCCGAGCTTGAAATCCTTGACCCCCGGGCCGACCGCGACCACGTCGCCGGCGCCTTCGCTGCCTGGGGTGAACGGAGCTTGCGCCGGATAATGGCCGGTCCGGTAATAGACATCGATATAGTTGAGCCCGATCGCGCGATGCCGGACCCGCGCTTCGCCGGGGCCGGGCGGCGGCAATTGAACGTCTTCAAGCCGCATCGCCTCAGGCCCGCCGACTTCGTGGACCTTGATCGCGCGCATGACCCTCTCCGCCCCTTGAAAGGCGGCCATCATCCGCCGGCCATTCTGCAACCGCAAGAGGCGAAAGAGGCTGTGCTTATCAGGGGATGACTAAACCGCGCGCCCTTTCCCTCGCCGCCTGATTTGGCTATAGGACCGGCTCTCCTTGAAGCGGCGGCCGGCCGCCAATCCCTAGCCACCGACGGTGAGCAGAATTGTGAATCGCCCCGAGTCGACGCTTTTGCATGAAAACCGGCCCTTCAATCGCGTCCTTGCCGCCAAGAAGGGGCGAACGGGGCCTTTATGAAAAAACCGCAAAGCAAAACCAGCGCCGCCGCGAGCGAGGGGCCGCAAAGCGCGCCTGATCTTTCGATCGTTGCGGCGCTCGCCAAGATCGCTGGCCAGCACGATCTCAGCGAGGTCGAAATCGAGCATCAGGGCTTCCGCGTCAGGGTGGCGCGCGAGCGGACGGCGCCCGCCCTTGCCGGCTTGGTCGCGCCGACGCCAGCCGCCGCGGCCGTCATCCCCGCTCCTGGAGCAGCGTCGCCGGAGCCCGCGCCCGCCGCAACGCCGGCCGACCATCCCGGCGTCGTCAAATCGCCGATGGTCGGCACGGTTTACCGGCGCGCCAGCCCGGAGGCGAAGCCCTTCGTCGAGATCGGCTCGGTCGTCAAAGCCGGCGACAAGCTGCTGCTCGTCGAGGCGATGAAGACGTTCAACGAGATTCTTGCGACAAAGGCGGGCAAAGTCGTCGAAATCTTCGTCGAGGACGCAACGCCCGTGGAATTCGGGCAGCCTCTGCTCGCCATTGCGTAACCGGCGCGCTGTCGTTCCGCCGTGTAGGATCGATTCATGTTCGATAAGATCCTGATCGCCAATCGCGGCGAGATCGCCCTGCGCATTCTGCGCGCCGCCAAGGAGCTCGGCGTCGCCACCGTCGCGGTCCATTCGACCGCCGATTCCGGCGCTATGCATGTCAAGCTCGCCGACGAGAGCGTCTGCATCGGCCCGCCCCCGGCGAAGGACAGCTATCTCAACATCCCCTCGCTGCTCGCCGCCTGCGAGATCACCGGCGCCGACGCGGTGCATCCAGGCTACGGCTTCCTCTCCGAAAATGCGCGCTTCGCCGACATCCTCGCCGAGCACAACATCGCCTTTATCGGGCCGAAGGCCGAGCATATCCGGCTGATGGGCGACAAGATCGAAGCCAAGCGCACCGCCGAGCGGCTCGGCATTCCCTGCGTTCCGGGATCGCCAGGCGCCGTCGACGACATCGCCGAGGCCGAGCGGATCGCCGCCGGCATCGGTTATCCGGTCCTGGTCAAGGCGGCGGCCGGCGGCGGCGGGCGGGGCATGAAAGTCGCGCGCAGCGCCGCCGGCCTCGCCGACGCGATCTTGACCGCCAAGGCCGAAGCCAAGGCCGCTTTCGGCGACGACGCGGTCTATCTCGAAAAATATCTAGAAAAGCCGCGCCATATCGAAATCCAGGTCCTTGGCGACGGGCAAGGCCGCGCCATTCATCTCGGCGAGCGCGATTGCTCGCTGCAACGCCGCCATCAAAAGATTTGGGAGGAAGGCCCCTCGCCCGCGCTCAACGCCGATCAGCGCGAGGAGATCGGCGCCGTCGTCGCCAAAGCCATGGCCGATCTCGGCTATGTCGGCGTCGGCACCGTCGAGTTCCTTTACGAGGACGGGCGGTTCTATTTCATCGAGATGAACACCCGGATTCAGGTCGAGCATCCGGTGACCGAAATGATTACCGGCATCGATCTCGTCAACGAGCAGATCAAGATCGCCGCGGGATCGCCGCTGACCATCTCGCAGAAGGACGTACGTCTCGTCGGCGCGGCGATCGAATGTCGGATCAACGCCGAGCATGCGCGCACGTTCACGCCCTCGCCCGGCCGCATCTCGTACTATCACCCGCCGGGCGGCCTCGGCGTGCGCGTCGATTCGGCGGTCTACCAGGGCTATGTGATCCCGCCCTTCTACGATTCCCTGGTCGGCAAGCTGGTGGTTCATGGCCGGACGCGCAACGAAGCCTTGCTGCGGCTGCGTCGCGCGCTCGACGAATTCATCATCGACGGCGTCGAGACGACCTTGCCGCTGTTCCGCGCTTTGGTGCGCAACGCCGACATCCAAAACGGCCAATACGACATTCACTGGCTCGAAAATTTTCTCGCATCCGAGCCCGTGACGTGAGGCTTTGCGGCAGCTTGGGCGCGACCCCGGCTCTGCCGCGAAGAATGAAAATGAGAATGATTCTAGCGCTCATTTGGCGCGCTTGATATAAGCCGCCGACGCCGCGCCGCGATCGCGCCGCCGCTCCGTGGAGCCGACGATGGAATTTTGCGATTTCGATTTGCTGGAGCGTACGCCGCTGCAGCGCGATCCTTTCGACTATGTCGTGGTTCCTGACTTCATCCGCGCCGAACGCTTCGCCGAGATCGTCGCCGATTATCCCGACGTACCCGGCCCCGGCTCGCATCCGCCGGCCGAGCTTGAAATTCGCGGCCAGTTCGCCAAGCTGATGGACGAATTGCGCGGCGCGAAATTCCAGGCTGCGATCGAGCGCAAATTCGACATCGACCTGACCGGCCGGCCGACAATGTACACGGTTCGCGGCTATGTTCGCGAAAAGGACGGCGCGATCCATACCGATTCCGTCACCAAGATCATCACCGTTCTTCTCTATATGAACGAGCGCTGGCAGGAGGACGCCGGACGCCTGCGCCTGTTGCGCGGCCCCGACAATCTCGACGACTATGTCGCCGAAGTGCCGCCCTATGGCGGCACGCTGCTGGTTTTCAAGCGCGCCGACAATTCCTGGCACGGCCATAAGCCTTTTTCCGGCCCGCGCCGCGCGATCCAGCTCAATTGGGTGACGAGCCAGGAGGTCGTCGATTCCGAGCAGCGCCGCCATCAGGTCTCGACCCGTCTCAAGAAATTCAAGCAGTTCTTTACCCAAGGACGCGCCGGCGCAGGCCATTGACGCTTGACGCGACCCAAGGCCAGACTGAGCCGCTTGGCCTCTCCAATGACGGGCGGGTCGAACTAGGGAGCATGCCTTGAAAAAACGTACGATCGGGATCGCCTTTTCGGCGATCATCCTGGCGGCGGCTTTCGGCCTCGCCGGGACCAATGCGGCCAATGCCGAAAGCGTGATGAAAATCTGCGGCGATCAATGGAAGCAGGCCAAGGCCAATGGAACGACCAACGGCATGACGTGGAAGGATTTCCTCGCCAAGTGCCGCGAAGAACAGAAAGGCGCCGCGGCGCCGGCCGCCGCACCCGCCCCGGCGGCATCGTCCGCAGCGCCGGCCGCGACGACCGCCGCCGCGGGCGGCAAGACCGCCAAGGAATGCAACGCCGAATACGAGGCGAACAAGGGCGCGATCAAAGCCGCCGGCCAGAAGAAGAAGGATTTCATCGCCGCTTG
>DATGLU010000607.1:0-3892 GCA_035294045.1 Roseiarcus sp.
TTCTGCATCGCCCTTCCGCCGGAAATGACGATCTTGGCCGAGGTCAGTTCCGGCCGGTCCGACTTGGCGAGCGCCTCGCCTTTGAAAGAGGAGAGGCCGGGATCGGCCGCCGCGGCGACCGGCTCGATCGGCGCCGGTCCGCCGGCGCCCGTCCCCTGGAAGGAGGCGGTGCGCACGGTGACGATCTTTTTCGGCTCGCTCGTCTGAACCGTCTGGATCGCGTTGCCGGCATAGATCGGCCGCTCGAACGTATCGGGCGAAACGACCTTGATGATGTCGGAAACCTGCATCACGTCGAGCAACGCCGCGACCCGCGGCATCACATTCTTCGCGTAAGCGCTCGAGCCGGCGACGATCGCCGAATAGTCGCCAGCCAGCGAGACGATCAGCGCGGCGAGCGGCTCGGCGAGGCCATGCTCGTAGCGCGGATCGTCGGCGACGCGCACTTTGCGCAAGCCGGCGAGTTTCGACGCCGCCTCGGCGGCCGCGCCGACATCGCGCCCGGCGACGAGCATATCGACCGGCTCGCCGAGCTGCGCGGCGGCGGTGAGCGCCTTGGCGACGATATCGGCGAGATGGCCGTTGGCGACTTCCGCCACGAGGAGGGTCGCCATGTCAGATCACTCCCGCTTCGTCTTTGAGCTTGGCGACGAGTTCCGCCACCGATTTGACCTTGACGCCGGCCTTGCGTCCGCCCGGCTCGACCGTCTTCAGCACTTTGAGGCGCGGCGCGACGTCGACGCCGAAATCCGCCGGCGCCTTCTCCTCGATCGGCTTCTTCTTGGCCTTCATGATGTTGGGCAGCGAGGCGTAGCGCGGCTCATTGAGGCGCAGATCGGTGGTGACGATCGCCGGCAGCTTGAGCTCGACCGTCTGCAAGCCGCCGTCGACTTCGCGCGTCACGGCGACGGCGCCCTCGCCGATCTCGACTTTCGAGGCGAACGAGCCTTGGCCCCAGCCCAGCAGGGCGGCGAGCATCTGGCCGGTCTGATTGCAATCGTCGTCGATCGCCTGCTTGCCGAGAATGACAAGGCCGGGCTGCTCCGCCTCGACCACGCCCTTGAGCAATTTCGCCACCGCCAAAGGCTCGACGATCTGATCGGTCTTGATGAGGACGCCGCGATCGGCGCCCATGGCGAGAGCGGTGCGGATCGTTTCGGCCGATTGCGCCGGACCGATCGAGACGATGACGACCTCGCTCGCTTTGCCGGCCTCCTTCTGGCGCAAAGCCTCCTCGACGGCGATCTCGTCGAACGGGTTCATCGACATTTTGACATTGGCGAGTTCGACGCCCGTTCCGTCCGACTTCACCCTGATTTTGATGTTGTAATCGACCACCCGTTTGACGGGCACGAGAATCTTCATCGCTTCGCGCTCTCCTTCTCGCCGCGGGAAAAACGCGTTTCGCCTCGCCGAGAGTGCCTTGAGACCCGTTCCGGCCGCCGCCTCGACCTTTCAAGCGGCGCCGCGCCCGCTCAGCGGGCCGCCGGCGCGCGCGGCGCCGGATGGCGGCAACCCCTAATGGCCGCCAAAGGGCGAGTCAACGCGGCGCGCGGGCTGCGCCGCCCGGGAATTCGCCGCATCTTCGGCCGAATTGCCGCATCGGAAAGCGCCGGCGCGATTGACTTTCCGCGCGGCGAAAACCGATTGTTGCGGCGAAGGCGTCCTTTTACAGCGCGGCGAAGGCGCGAGCCGGCGATGAACGAACTGGATTGTCAGCGCGACGAGCCGCGGATCGGCGCGCTGTCGCGCCGCGAATTTCTTCGCGGCGCAGCGGCGCTCGGCGGCGCCGGTTATGCGGCGGCGGCGAGCCGGGAGGCGGCGGCCGTCGAGACGATCAAAAAAGGCGGCCTATTGCGGCTTGGCCTTGCCGGCGGCGGCCCCTCGGACAGTTTCGATCCGGCGGGCTACGTCGATTCGGTGATGATCGTCGCCGGCCGCGGCCTGTTCAACAGTCTCGTGGAATGGACCGCGGAAGGCGGCGTCAAGCCGGAGCTCGCCGCCAATTGGGAGCCGAAGGACGGCGCCAAGACCTGGATTTTCAATCTCCGCAAAGGGATCAAATTCTCCAACGGCCAGGAATTCACCGCCGAGGACGCAGTCGCCTCGCTTAACCGCGGCCGCGTCGGCAAAGCGCTCGCGTCCCGCGATTCGACGCCGATCGCCGAGATCAAGAAGACCGACAAATACCAGGTTCAAATCACCCTGGAGACGCCCGACGCGGACTTTCCCTATGTACTTGCCGATTGCCGCCTGCTGATCGCCCCGGCGGGTTTCAAGGACTGGTCGAAACCGGTCGGGACCGGCGCCTACCGGCTCGATAAGTTCGAGCCGGGCGTGCGCGTCTCGCTGAAGCGGGCGCCGGATTATTGGCGCGCCGGCGAGGGGCGCGGCAATGTCGACGCCGCCGAGATCACGGTGCTCAACGAGCATTCCGAGCGCGTCAACGCGCTGGTCGCCGGTCATATCGACGTCATCAATCGCGTCGATCCGCATACTGTCGCGCTGCTGCAGAAGACGCCGAAGATCGAAACGCTTTTCGCGGCAAGCGGCTGGCGCCCGGTCATGGCGATGGCGGTCGACCAGCCGCCTTTCGACAATCCCGATTTCCGCCTTGCGCTGAAATACGCGATCGATCGCGAGCAGATGATCCGCGCCCTCTATGCCGGCTACGCAGCGCTCGGCAACGATCATCCGGTCCCGCCGAACGATCCTTATTTCAACAAGGAGCTGCCGCAGCGAAAGCACGATCCCGACCGCGCGGCGTTCTACCTGAAGCGCTCCGGCCTGAGCGATGCCGAGATTGCGCTCGAAGTCTCGGCGGCCGCCTTCGCCGGCGCGCCGGAGGCCGCCTCCCTGCTGCAGGCGAGCGCCAAGCAGGCGGGCGTCAGGATGCAGGTCAAGAGCGAGCCGGCGGAAGGGTTCTGGCGCAATGTCTGGCTCAAAGCGCCCTTCGTCGAGAGCTATTGGCGCGGCCGGCCCGCCGCCGTCCATATGCTCGCCATCGCTTTCGGCGCCGACTCGCCCTTGAACGAGACGCATTGGAAGAACGACAAGTTCGAAAAGCTCCTCGCCGACGCGAGAAGCGAAACCGAAGAAGCCAAGCGCAAGCCCTCCATCTGGGAGATGCAGGCGATGCTGCATGACGAGGGCGGCGCGATCGTTCCGTTGTTTCGCGACTGGATCGACGCCCGCCGCGATGCGGTGGGCGGTTATGCGGCGCGCGGCGGCGCGGATCTGGCCAACGGCTATATTCTCGAAAAGGCGTTCCTGAAGCCTTGATCCGGCTCGCTCGCCAGCCGCGCCGTTCGAAACGCCGCGGATCGGGCGCGCCGGACCCGCCCCGCTTCCGCCGCTTGCCCGGCGCGAGGCTGATTGGCTATACGGCTCTTCGCCGGACCCCCAATATTGAGTCCCTCGGAGGGCGAGGCCAAATGGGCCGCCGAACGCCGGCCGGGCGCCGCCGATCGGTCCCAGGGCTTTGCGTCTCATATGCGCTGGAAGGCGCCAGCCATTTCAAGCGCCGAGGGTCGCTGCGCGTCAGCCAAGCCCGAGCGTGGCGCGGCGGCGGTTAATAAAGTTGTTGACAGTTCCGCCTGAGCGCGAGGCCCTGTTGGCGCGAGGGCGGAACAGAACGAGGTAGAATCATGCGCGCCCCGGGCGGACCGCGCCTTTTGCTGCGGCGGCTTCGCGAGGTGATGGCGGAGCCGGTCACGGCTCAGGCGCGGCTCGACAGAATCGTCGTCCTCATCGCCTCCAACATGGTGGCCGAGGTCTGCTCGCTCTATGTGGCGCGGGCCGACGGCCCGTTGGAGCTGTTCGCGACCGAGGGATTGAAGCGCGAAGCCGTGCATGTCACGACCATGAGCCCAGGCGAGGGCCTGGTCGGCCT
>DATGLU010000608.1:0-2921 GCA_035294045.1 Roseiarcus sp.
TCGCCAGCCCCGACATATAGGCCGCGCCTTCGGCGGAGCCGATCGCATAGACCGTCCGTCCGGTCACGGTGCGGCGGAACGGCGCCCAGACCACCACCGCGATCACCAACAGGAGGACGGCGGGTACTGGAATCCAGGCGATCGGCGCGAACCAGCCCGCCGCCCCGTCGTCGAAAATATGCACCGTGGAGGCGAAGTCGCCGAGCGTGTTGGTCGTCGCCCAGTTCAGGTCGTCGCCGATCTTCCCGCCCGGCGTCGGTCTCAGATAGAGCGCCAGGCCCATATAAATCGCGCCCGTCGCCAGCGTCGCGATGATCGGCTGGATCCGGCCGTACACCACCACGCAGCCGTTGATGAAGCCGCCGAGAAGCCCCGTCAGCAGGCAGATGATTGCGCCGATCCACACGCCCACGACGCCGCCGGGCAACATGAGAATCGGCAGATGGAGCGCGCCGATATCGATATTGAACAATTGGGCCTTATCGGAATAGGTCAAGAGGTAGCTGGCGAGGCAGTCGACCAGCGTCATCAGCGCGCCGACGGAAAGATCGAGACCGGCGGCCAGGACCGGCACGGTCTGAGCCATCGCCAAGGTCGCGAGGGTGAAGACCTCGTCAGCGTTCTGCACCAGAACCGCCGAGGAAAACCCCTTCGGATGGACCAGATGGTAGAAAAGGTAGACGAGGCAGAACAGCGCGACGGCCGTTATCAGGCCGGCGTTCTGGCGCAGTCTTATGACGAAATCGGACTGGGCGGCGCGCTCGGTTCGCGACGGCGACGATGCAACGCTAGACACGAGCCGATTCCTGCTTTGCCGGGACCGCCGCCGGATCGATGTTTAGCGCGCTCTCGACGATGTTCGTCTCGGTCAAATTGTCCCCCGCCAGTTCGCGAACGATGCGCCCGTCGTACATGATGGCGACCCGATCGCAGCAGCCGATCAGTTCATCATAGTCCGTCGAATAGAAAAGAATCGCCGCGCCCTGGTCGGCGAGCTCGCGCATCAGCCGGTAGAGCTCCTGCTTGGTGCCGACGTCGATGCCGCGCGTCGGGTCGTTGAGCAGGATGATTTTCGGCCCGGTCATCAGCCATTTGGCGATGACCACTTTCTGCTGATTGCCGCCGGAAAGGGTGGAGACCGCGTCGGTCTTGGCGCCGATCTTGATCTGCAGCCGCGCGATGCCGGCGTCGACCGCCTTGCGCTCCTTGGCCGCGTCGATGAACGGGCCTGACGACAGCGCATCGAGCGATGCGATGGCGAGATTGTCGGCGATCGACATCGGCAGCATCAGGCCTTCGGTCTTGCGATCCTCTGGGACGAGGGCGATGCCGACATCCGACGCCTTTGCGGCGGCGGGGGAGCCTGGCCGCACGGTTTTGCCGTTCACCCGGATCGAGCCGGTCACGCCGCGCAGGACGCCGAAAAGCGCCAGAAGCAAAGTGCTTTGGCCTTGGCCGTCCAGGCCGCCAAGCCCAACGATCTCTCCCGCGCCGACATCGAGCGAAATCCCCTCAAGGCGCTTCTCCCAGCCGAGATTTTCGATCTTGAGCGCCGGCGCCGGGCGGGGCCGTTTCGGCTTGGGCGGATATTGCGTGGCGATATCCCGGCCGATCATCAATTGGACGATCTCGCCGGTCGAGCGCGCGCCCTTTTCGAAGGTTTCGATGTGCCGGCCGTTGCGGAAGACGGAAGCACGGTCGGCAAGCGCCTCGACTTCGTGCATCCGATGCGAAATGTAGAGGATCGCGACATTCTCGGCCTTCAGCCGGGCGAGCAGGGCGTAGACCTTCTCGACATCGGCGCTGGTCAACGCCGAGGTCGCCTCGTCGAGGATGAGAAGCTTCGGCTTCTGCCCGAGCGCCTTGGCGATCTCGACCATCTGCCGGCGCGACAGCGGCAGGTCGCGCACGCGAAGCAGCGGATTGACGTCCTCGCAGCCGACCTCGGCAAGAAGAGCCTCGGCGCGCCGCCTTTGCGCGCGCGCGTCGATTACGCCGAAGCGCGTCGGCGGCGAGGCGATCGAAATGTTGTCGGCGACCGAAAGGTCCGGCATCAGCGACAATTCTTGGAAAATGCAGACAATGCCGGCTGCGGTCGCGGCGGCCGGGTAGGAAAACTGGCGCACGGCGCCATCCAATCGCAGTTCGCCCGAATCCGGCTGGACGACGCCCGCGATGATCTTGATAAGCGTCGACTTGCCGGCGCCGTTCTCGCCGAGGACGGCGTGAATCTTGCCCTGCTGGCAGGAAAAATCGACGTTCTCGAGCGCACGGACGCCGCCGTACCGCTTGGAGATTCCCGAGAGCACGAGATATTCGCCTGCCGTCGCTGTGTTCATGGCGACCCTGATCGAACGGAAGATAGGCGCGGCGCGGCGGCAGCAAAATGGCCCGGCGCGGAGCCGGGCCATTGCTGTTTTCGCCCTCAGCCTGTCACTGAGTGTTCTTTTCGCTCTGCGACATGATCTGCGGCGCTGTGAAGTCGACGCCGCAAGGCTTGAACTGATTGTCGGCGAAGAAGCCGACATTCAGGTCGGGCCAATAGTTCACGCCCGGCTTCAGGTCTTTGTAGGTCGCCACCGGGATCGGGATCGAGATGAGCTGCGGCATGACGTCGCCTTTGAGCGCCGAAATAGCCGCCTTGATCGCGATCGCCACCAGCGCCGGCGATTGGCCGTAGGACATGCCCTTCAAGCCTTGTTGCCAATGCTCGGCGATCTGCTTGCGATATTCGTTCTCGCCTTCACCGGACATCGGCACGAAGGGATGGTGCGCGTCCATCATCGCCTGCACGGTGCCGTCGGAGCCGCCCTGAGTGAACACGCCGTCGAAATGGCCATGAACGGCGAGCGCGTCGGCGGTGACTTTTTGCGAGGTGCCGGTGTCCCAATTGCCGACGACTTCGGTGATGTTGAATTTGT
>DATGLU010000609.1:0-5301 GCA_035294045.1 Roseiarcus sp.
GCGTTTGCGGTACGCCGGCCAAGAGAAGCGCCAAGGCGCCGACGATCGAGATCGGCAGCAGGACATAGAGCGTGCAGCGCGTCAGATCGACCCAGAAATTGCCGACCGTCGTCGCGCTCGAGCGCGCGAAAGCGCGCACCAAGGCGTAGGCCATCGCGAGGCCGGTCGCCGCGGAGACGAAGTTGTGAACCGTCAGGCCGAGCATCTGGACGAGATGGCTCATCGTCGTCTCGCCGCCATAGTTCTGCCAGTTCGTGTTGGTGATGAAGCTGGTCGAGGTGTTAAAGGCGAGGGCCGGATCGATTGCCGGGAATCCTTGCGGATTGAGCGGCAGAACGCCTTGCAGGCGCTGCAGCGCATAAAGCGAGAGAAAGCCGGCGATCGAGAAGGCGATCATCGCCATCGTATAGACGAACGCGGTTTGCTCCTTGACTTCGTCGACGCCCGACAAGCGATAGAAGCCCCGCTCCACCGGCAGGAGGAGCGGGGAAAGCCGCGTCCGCTTGCCCGACATCACCTTGTCGATGAATGCGCTCAGCGGAATGGCGGCCGCGAGCACGAGGGCAAGGACGATCGCAATCTGCGACCAGCCGACCAATGTCATGGCGGTCTTCGCGGGTTTGAGGCCGCGCCTTCTTTAGAATTTTTCGGGATAAACGAGCGTGTAGAGCAGATAGGCGCCAAGGCAGACGCCGATCAGCAGACCGATTACGGGCTCGGCCATCGACCTCTCCTTTATAGGCGCTGGCAAGCGTCGGCATAGACGGCCATCGCGGCGATGAGCACGGTTCCAATGACGATAAAGACGATGTCGAGCATGACGGCGCCTCCGTTTCGGCAAGCTGGACCGAAACGGCGTAAGCGATCCATACGGAATCGCGCCCGGCGCCATAAGGGAAATATAAAGACGCGGCCCTCACGGCCCGCGGTAACGGTCGCGAGCCGAGATGAGCTTCTAATCTATCGAAGCCTGGCCGGCTGTCTTAAGGACGAGTCTTGGCTCGCTCCATTTTCTTTTTTCCGCGGCGCTCGTCGAGGCGCTGCATCACGACATAGAACGAGGGCACGAACACGACGACCAGGCAGGTCGAAGCGATCATGCCATAGAACACCGCGATCCCGATCGATATCCGAGCCGAGGCGCCCGCGCCGGTGGCGAGAACGAGCGGCAAGACGCCGAGGATGAAGGCGAACGACGTCATGATGATCGGCCGGAAACGCAGCCTGGCCCCTTCCACCGCCGCCTTGACAATGTCCATGCCTTCCGCCCGCCGCTGGCGGGCATATTCGACGATGAGAATCGCATTCTTGCTGCCGAGCGCGATCAGCAGAATGAGCCCGATCTGGGTGTAGAGATTGGTCGCCGCGATGCCGATCTGGCTATAGAAGACGTCTTTCGCGCCAAGCGCCGTCAACGCGGCGACCGTGCCGAGCAGCGCCAGCGGCACGCCGAGGATCACCGCGAGCGGCAAAATCCAGCTCTCGTACTGGCCGGCGAGAACGAAATAGACGAGCAGCAGCGCGAGACCGAAGACGTAATAGATCTGGTTGCCGACCTGCTTTTCCTGAAAGGACATCGCGGTCCACTGATAGCCGGCGCCGCTCGGCAAGGTCTCTTTGCCGATCTCGTCCATGATGCTGAGCGCCTGGCCCGAGCTGAAGCCCGGCGCCGCGGCGCCGACAACCGTCGCCGAAGGATAAAGATTGTAGAGGCTGATCAGCGGCGGACCCTGCGCCTCGGTGACCTCGGTCACCGTCCCGATCGGCGTCATCGCGCCGTTGCCCGCTTTGACCTTGAGATTGCGAATGTCGTCGGCGGTGGCGCGGTAGCGCGGCAGCGCCTGCGTATAGATCTGGAAGACGTGTCCGAACTTGTTGAATTGCGACACATAGCCCGATCCGACATAGCCTGATAACGCGGCGAAGACCTGGCCGACGGTGACGCCGATTCGCTCCGCTTTCACCCGGTCGACATTGACGAAGAATTGCGGCGCGCCCGAACGGTAGGTCGTGGCGAGCCGCTGAAGAGCCGATTGCGCGTTGCCGTTCGCTACGACGGCGTTAGTCAGGTTCTGAAGCAGGGCGTAATCGAAATTGCCGTCTTTGAGCTCGACCTGCATGGTGAAGCCGCCGACATTGCCGATGCCCTGAATGGGGGGCGGCGGGAGCGCGAAGGCGATCGCTTCCGGCACGCCTTGCAAAGCGCCGTTCAGGCGGGCGTTGATCGTGCGCACATCCTGCCCGGCCTGCTTGAGGCGCGTGTCCCAATCCTTCAAAACGACAAAGGCGGCGCCGGCATTGGCGAGGCTCGCCCGGTTGTCGAGAAGGGAGAAGCCGCTGATCGTGACGACATGCTCGACGCCCGGAATTGCGCCGGCAATTGTCGATATCCGCTGCATCACCGCGTCCGTGCGCTCCTTCGAGGCGCCGTCGGGCAATTGCACCGGCACGATCAGGTAGCCCTGGTCCTCGACGGGTAGGAACGCCGTCGGCACGCGGCTCAGTCCGTAGATCGCGACCCCGACAAGCGCGAGCGCAAGGACGACCATCAGACCCGCGCGGCGAGTCATCGCGCCGACGAGGCCCGCATAGCCGCGCTCGGCGCGCCCATAGACGGCGTCGAAACCGCGGCTGAAAAAATTGCGCCGCCCCTCGGGCCTTGGCGGCCTGAGCCATAGCGCAGACTGGGTAGGCTTCAGCGTCAGCGCGTTGACCGCGCTGATGAAGGCGGTCGAAGCGATCACCAGCGCAAATTGGCGATAAAGCTGCCCGGTGAACCCCGGCAGGAACGCGGCGGGAATGAAAACGGCCATCAGAACCAGCGTAATGCCGAGGACCGGACCGGTGAGATCGTCCATCGCGCGCCCCGCCGCCTCGCGGCCGGGAATTCCTTGCTCGATATAGCGCGCGACCCCCTCGACAATGACGATCGCGTCGTCGACCACGATCCCGATCGCCAGCACGAGCGCGAAGAGCGTCGGCAGATTGATCGAAAAGCCCAAAGCCGCCATCGCCGCGAACGCGCCGATCAGCGTGACCGGCACGGTGGTCGCGGGCACAAGCATCGCTCGCCAATCCTGGAGGAAGATGAGGATGACGATCAGCACCAGAATGGCCGCTTCGATCAGCGTGCGATAGACCTCGTAGATCGCGGCCCGCACGAACTTCGTGGTGTCGTAGGGGATGATGTAGGACAGTCCCTGCGGGAAGCTCTTGGCGAGCTCGTCCATCTTCGCCTTCACCTCGTTGGAGACGGCGATGGCGTTGGCTTCCGGCAGGAGGGAAATCGCGATTCCGGCGGCCGGGCGGCCGTCGAGATTGAACGATTGGCTGTAGGTCTGAGCGCCGAGCTCGACGCGGCCGACGTCGCGGACTCGGGTGATCTGTCCGCCATTCGCCGGATTGACCTTGACGATGATGTTCTCGAACTCGCTGGGATCGTCGAGCCGGCCCTTGAGGTTCAACGTATATTGAAAGTCCTGGCCTTTAGGCGCCGGCGGCGCGCCCACTTGGCCGGCGGTGACTTCCTCGCTCTGCTGCTGGATGGCGCTGATCACGTCCTGCGGCGTCAGGCCTCTCGCCTGGAGCAGGTCCGGGTCGAGCCAGACGCGCATGGCGTATTGTCCCGCCCCGAGCACCGTCACGTCGCCGACGCCGTCAAGGCGGCGCAGCTCGTCCTGCGCGTTGATGACGGCGTAGTTCGACAAGAACAGGCTGTCGAAGCGGCTATCGGGCGAGACGAGCGCCACGAATTCCAGGATCGAGGTCGACTGCTTCTTTGTCGTCACGCCCTGGATCTGCACTTGCTGAGGCAGCGACGAAATGGCGGCGGAGACGCGGTTCTGGACGAGGATCTGCGCCTTGTCCGGGTCCGTGCCGATCGCGAACGTGACGGCGAGATTATAGGTGCCGTCATCCGCGCTCGTCGACTGCATGTAGATCATGTTCTCGACGCCGTTGACGTTCTGCTCGATCGGCAACGCCACGGAATCGACGAGCGTCCGGGCGCTCGCGCCGGGATAGCGGGTGGTCACCTGGACGGTCGGCGGAACCACGTTGGGATATTGCGCGCTCGGCAATTGAACGAGCGCCACGAGGCCGATGAGCACGACCGCCAACGCGATCACGTTGGAGAGGACGGGTCTCTCGATGAAGAAGCGCGAAATCGCGCCCGCGCGCCCCGCGGACCCGCGGGTCGTCCCGCCGGCGGGATCGCTCTCCGGCGCGGTCATTTGGATGCCGGATTTTCGGCGCCGGCTTTGTCGGCGGCGTGAGCGGTCAGCGTGGTCCGCTGCGGCTCGACCTTCGCGCCGGGAAAGGCGCGCTGAATCCCCTCGGTCACCACCCAATCGCCGGGATCGAGTCCGGATTCGACGATCCGCAACTGACCCTGCCGGTCGCCGGTCTTGATGACCTTGCGCTGGACGACATTATCCGCGCCGACCACCAGCACGTAAGGCCCTTCCTGGCTTGTCCCGATGGCGGCGTTCGCGATCAGGACCGCCTTGTCGAGATGGCCAACCGGCGTGCGGACACGGACGAACAGGCCGGGCAGCAGCGTTTGATCCTTATTGTCGAACACCGCGCGAACAAGCAGCGCGCCCGTCGACTGGTCGACCTGCGGCGAGCCGTAATCCATGTGTCCTTTATGCGGATAGCCTTCCTCCCCCTGCAACCCGATCTCGACCGGAATGCTCGAAAGATCGGTGGTGCGGAAGGGGAGTCCAGCCTTTGCGTTGCTCTCCTTGATCCTGAGCACCTGCGGCTCGCTTAAGTTAAAATAGACATACATCGGATCGGTCTGCACGATGGTCGCGAGCTTGGTCGGTCCGGAGACGCCGACCAGCGCGCCGATATCGGCGAGATGGTTGGATACAACGCCGTCAAACGGCGCGGTCACTCTCGTGTAACCGAGATTGATATTCGCGACCTCGATCTGAGCCTTTGCGTTGAGGACCGCGGCGTTCGATTGATCGAGATTGGACTTCCATTGCTGGACCGTCGCTTGGCTCGCGAAATCCTGTCTGCCGAGCGTCGTCTGCCGCTGATATTCGGCCTGATTATAAGCCTGCGACGCCTCGGCGGTGGCGAGCGTCGCTTTGGCCTGGTCAAGCTGAGCCTGATAAACGTCGCGTTCGATGCCGAAAAGCTGCGTTCCTTTGGCGACCCGCGCGCCGTCCTTGTAGTCGATCGATTCCAGATAGCCCTGCACGCGCGCGACGAGATCGACGGAGTTGATGGGCGAAGTGTTGCCGGTGAGTTCGAGATATAGCGTGAGGGGCTCCTGCAAGGGCTGAGCGA
>DATGLU010000610.1:0-3027 GCA_035294045.1 Roseiarcus sp.
AGGCCGACATCGTCCGGCGTCATCGTCCCGTCCGTCTCCTGGCCGACAATGATGAAGCCGCGCTCGGCGCGCAGGACGTGCATCGCCTCCGTGCCGTAGGGCGCAATGCCGAAAGCCTGGCCGCGTTCATAGACCGCCTCCCAGACGGCGCGGCCGAAATCCGACGGCACGTTGATCTCGTAGCCGAGCTCGCCGGTGAACGAGACGCGGAACAGCCGGCAGGGCGCGCCGAGGACGCGGCAGACCCGCACCGACATGTGCGGAAAAGCCTGGTTGGAAAGATCGGCCCCCTCGACGAGCGGCGCGACGACCTCGCGCGCCTTCGGCCCCTGCACCGCGATCACCGCCCATTGTTCGGTCGTCGAGGTCAGGAACACGTTCAGATGCGGCCATTCGGTCTGGAGATAATCCTCCATATGATTGAGCACGCGCGCCGCGCCGCCGGTCGTCGTCGTCACGTGGAAACGGTCTGGCGCGAGCCGCGCCACGACGCCGTCGTCGAGGATATAGCCGTCCTCCTTCAGCATCAGGCCGTAGCGGCAGCGACCCGGCTCGAGCTTGGTCCAGGAATTGACGTAGATGCGGTTCATGAATTCGGCGGCGTCGGGGCCGACGACTTCGATCTTGCCGAGCGTCGTGCCGTCGAACAGGCCGACGGCGCTCCGCGCCGCCTTGCATTCGCGCGCCACCGCCGCGTCGAGGTCCTCGCCGGCTTGCGGGAAATACCAGGCGCGCTTCCACAGCGAGACGTTCTCGAACATCGCGCCATGCTCGGCCGCCCAATCGTGAATCGGCGTCTTGCGGACCGGATCGAACAACGCGTTGCGCGAAGGCCCCACGACCGCGCCGAAACTCACCGGCGTGTAAGGCGGCCGGTACGTCGTCGTTCCGACCTGCGGGATCGGCTTGTCGAGGGCGTCGGCGGCGAGGAGAAGCGCGTTCATATTCGACGTCTTGCCCTGGTCGGTCGCCATGCCCGTCGTCGTGTAGCGCTTCACATGCTCGATCGATTCAAAGCCTTCGCGGATCGCAAGCTTGATGTCCTTGGCGGTGACGTCGTTCTGGAAATCGACAAAAGCCTTGACTCGCTTGGCGTCGCGATCGGTCGGCAGCGCGCGGACCGGGTGGAATTCAGTCAGAGTTTTCGACGCGGCGTAGACGGACTGGGCGGGCGCGTCGGCCGCGGACGCGCCCGCGGCGATTCCTTCGGCGAGGCAGGCTGAAAGATCGTAAGCCCCGTTCGCCGCGCCCGCGACCCGCACGGCCTGCGCGGCGCGACCCGGCGTGAACGCGTCGATCGCCGGCTCGTAGCGCAGCTTGCCGCGCGATTGCGAGAAGAGATGCACCGCCGGCGTCCAGCCGCCGGAAAGGCCGACGCAGTCGCAAGCCAGGGTACGGCGCGCGCCGACCGCGCCGTCGGCTTTGACTGGCGCGACGATCAGGCCGGTGACGCGCTTGCGCCCGGTCGAGCCGATGATCGTATGACCGGCCAAGACCTCGCAGCCCATGGCGCGAAGCGCCGCGGCTTCTGCGCCGCAGGCCGCCTCGCTGCGGATGTCGACCAATTGCACATCGAGCCCGGCCGCTTTGGCGTCAAAAGCGGCCGAATAGGCGGACGCGCCATTTGTCGCGAAAACGATGCGCCGGCCGGGCGCAACCGCATAGCGATTGATGAACGCGCGAACGCTCTCCGCCAGTATGATTCCGGGCCGGTCATTGTCGGCGAAGATCAACGGCCTTTCATGCGCGCCGGTCGCAAGCACGACCTCGCGCGCGCGAACCTGCCACAGGCGCTCGCGGGCGAGGTCCGCCGACGGTTGCGCGAGATGATCGGTCAGGCGCTCGACCATCGCGACATGATTGTGATTGTAATAGCCGAAGGCGGTCGTGCGCGGCAGGATCGTGAGATTGCCGCGGCCGCGCAGAACCTTCAACGTCTCGTCCAGCCAGGTCGCGGCCGGCGCGCCGTCGATCGTCGCGCTGAGATCGTGCAGCAGCGCGCCGCCCGGCTCCGCGCCTTCATCGGCGAAGATGACCCGTTTTCCTGCAGCCGAAGCGGCAAGCGCCGCCGCGAGGCCGGCAGGCCCCGCGCCGACGATCAGCACGTCGCAATGAGCGTGGCGATGGGCGTAGCGGTCGGGATCGGGCGCTGTCGGCGCTTCGCCGAGACCGGCGGCGGCGCGAATGGCGGGCTCATAGACGCGCTCCCAGAAGGCGCGCGGCCACATGAACGTCTTATAGTAGAAGCCCGCCGCAAAGAGCGGCGACAGCGCGTCGTTGATCGCCCCGACATCGAAATCGAGCGACGGCCAATGGTTCTGCGAATGCGTGGCGAGCCCGTCGCGGGCCTCGACCATCGAGGCGCGGTTGTTCGGATCGATGCGGCCCGGACCGCGATCGACGCTGAACAGCGCCTTCGGCTCGTCCGAGCCATGCGAGAGAATGCCGCGCGGCCGGTGATATTTGAACGAGCGGCCGACGAGATGCTGGCCATGCGCGATGAGGATCGAAGCCATCGTGTCGCCGGCGAAGCCGGAGAGCCGCCGGCCGTTGAAGCTGACGCTTAGCGGGGAGGCGCGGTCGATGCGCCCGCCTTTCGGAAGCCGGTATTCCTGCTTCATCGCGCAACCTCGGCGCCGCCGGGACGGCTCTTCGGCTTGGCGCCCATTTCGTACGTCTCGAGGAAAGCGTCGCTGACCGTGTCGCGCAGCGCGTTGAACCAGCGCTGGCAGCCATGCTGGTGGATCCAGCGCTCGGCGTGAACTCCCTTCGGATTGGAGCGGATGAACAGGAACTCCGCCCAAGCCTTGTCATCGAGGTCGCCTGGCTGCGCCGGCCGCGCGATATGCGCCTCCCCGCCGCAGCGAAACTCAACCTCGGGCCGCGGCCCGCAATAGGGGCAGTCGATCAGGAGCATTGGATTGCCCAGGCGAACCGACTCAGCGGCTTACCCTCACCCCAGCCCTCTCCCGCAAGCGGGAGAGGGGGCGCGCCGGGCCTGTAACCCACGCCGGAGATCGGCGAAGA
>DATGLU010000611.1:0-11036 GCA_035294045.1 Roseiarcus sp.
ATGACGGCGCGATCCGCTGGCTCGGCGATCCGATCGCCAAGCTCGTCGCCGGCGAAAAATTGCTGCAGCCGCGGGCGCTGATCCTCGCCGACGACGCGGTGACCAACGGCGCGAAAGAGATCGCCCAGCGCCGCGTCGATCTCTGGCTCGCCGCTCACGTCAAGCGCCTGCTCGGCCCACTGATCGAGCTCGAAGCCGGCGAAGGGCTGGACGGGGCGGCGCGCGGCGTGGCCTTCCAGCTTGGCGAAGCGCTCGGCGTGCTCGAGCGCAGCCGCGTCGCGCCGGAGGTCAAGGGCCTCGACCAGAACGCGCGCGGCGCGTTGCGCAAGCTCGGCGTGCGCTTCGGCGCCTATTACCTGTTCCTGCCGGCGCTGCTGAAGCCGGCGCCGCGCGTGCTCGCCTTGCAGCTTTGGGCGCTCAAGAATCCCGACGGGGCGGGCGAGGAGCGCCTCGCCGAATTGCCGCAGCTCGCCGCCGCCGGCCGCACCTCGTTCGTCGCCGACAAGGGCTTGTCGCGCGACATCCTGCGCATTGCCGGGTTCCGGCTGTGCGGCGAGCGGGCGGTCAGGGTCGATATTCTGGAGCGGCTCGCCGATCTCATCCGGCCGGCCGTCGCCTATCGGCCGGGCGTCACGCCCGGCCTGCCGCCACCCGGCGCCGCCGATGGCGACGGCTTTGTCGCCACGGTGGCGATGACCTCGCTGACCGGATGCTCCGGCGACGCCCTGGCGTCGATCCTGCGCTCGATGGGCTTCGAGAGCCGCAAGATCAAGGGGCCGGCGATCACCGTCCCGCTCATTGCGCCGGCGACGCCGGCCACGCCGCAAGAACAGCCGACAGCGGAGGCGGCGGAGGCGCCGGCCCCGGAAGCTCCCGCGGAAGCGGCGCCCGCGTCAGAGCAAGCCGCCCCCGCCGAAGCCAAGGCCGAGCCGCGCGATCCATCGGCAGGCGACGGGCTGGTTGCGCCAGAGCAGCCGGCCGCTAACGCCGCGCCGGCCGAGGAGGGACAGCCGGCCGAAAGCCCAGCCGCCGCTGCAAGCGCCGAAGCGGCGTCGGAGCCGCCGATCTCGGCCGCCGAGGCGCCCGAGCCCGCCAGCGCCGAGGCTGAGAGCAAGGCGGAGGCGGGCGAAACCGCAGCGCCCGCGGAAGAAACCCTGATCGAAGTCTGGCGGCCGGTCCATCATCGCCGCGGCGAGCGGAGCGCCGGCCATCGCCGCGAGCGGCCGCCGGCTCACGCGCGGGGCGGCGCGGGCGCGCCGGAGGCGGAGAAAACCCGCCAGCGCCGCGGCAAGCGGCGAGAACGCGGCGGCGAAAACCGTCCGCCGGCGCAAGCGCCCGGTATTGCAGCGGAAAGCCACGCGGCGACGCCCAGCGACGGATCGGCGCAAAAGTCGGACGAGGCGGCAAAGCCTTTGCGAGGCGCCCGCAACGGGCCGCCGCGCAAAGACCAGCGGCCGGCGCCGCAGCGGCCGCGGCGCGAGCAGCCGATCGATCCGAACTCCCCCTTCGCCAAGCTTCTCGCGCTCAAGGCGGAGTTGGAGGCGAAGCAGCGCGGCGAATGAGGCGTTATGCGATCGAGAATATTGCGCTGCGGCGGCAATGGCGCTAGCTACCGTCGCCAAACGCGCCGCTTTTTGAATGTCTAACGCGTCGCGCGGCGGATCGCGCCGCAGGAGATGTAAATGACCTATGTCGTGGTCGAAAATTGCATCAAGTGCAAATATATGGACTGCGTGGAAGTCTGCCCCGTCGATTGTTTCTACGAGGGCGAGAACATGCTGGTCATCCATCCCGACGAATGCATCGATTGCGGCGTGTGCGAACCGGAATGCCCGGCCGAGGCGATCAAGCCGGACACCGATTCCGGCCTTGAAAAATGGCTCAGCCTGAACGCCGAATACGCCAAAGTCTGGCCGAACATCACCGTCAAGCGTGAGCCGCCGGAGGACGCGAAGGAGTTTGACGGAAAACCGGGCAAGCTCGACGCCTATTTCTCGCCCAATCCCGGTCAAGGCGATTAATCTTCCTCAATCGATCCGGCTTTGATTAACCACCGCACTGCGAAGGACGCCTGCGGCGCCGGTTGTTTTTGATTTTTCATGCATTTTGTGATATACACATTTTTAACGATCGGCAGTTGGACGCTTTGCCGCTCGAGAGCCGAGCCTTTTCTGGCGCGCCTTCGAGTCAGTCAGCGTGATTTCAATAATCTACTGCAATGGGCCGTTGTAGATCGTCGGCCGCGCGGCTCCGCGCGGAAGCGATCGGCGGCTTTTCGAGAGTTGGAGAAGAACGGTTATGGCGGCGCGAAAGAAGACGGCGAGAAAACCATCAAATCGCGGCTCCAAGACGCCCAAGCGAACGGTCAAGACCGCCGCCAAAAGCGCCAAGAATTCCGCCGCGCGCAAGAGCAAGGCCAGCAAGCCTCTGACCAAGCAGGAAAAAGCCGCTTTGGTCGCCAGGGAAAAGGCGGCCAAGGCGAAGACCGCGGCCAAGGGCGCCAGCCGGTCGGCGGCCGCGCCGCCCGCCAAGGGGACGGCGAAACCAGCCGCCGCCTCAAAAATGGCGCGGCCGTCCGCCAAGCCGAAAGTCGAAGCCGAGGCGAAGACCGCCGGCGCCCGCCACGCGACGCAAACGCCGCCGCCGGCGCATGAACCAAAGGAAAGCGAAGAATTGAACCTGGCCAAGATCAAGACCGAGGCGAAGAATCCGGCGGGCGCCAAAGCGCCGCTGGTCGCCAAAAGCGCCGCCATTGGGGCAAAGAGCGGTCCGGCCAAGCCGGACGCTTTGGCCGCGGGCGCGCGACCGCCGAGCCATCCGGCGGCGGCTCAGCCCGCCCGGCCGGCGAGCGCCGCAGCGCCTGTCGTCCCCCTTCAGGGCGTCGCCAAGCCGGCGCGGCCGGCTTCCGCCGACAGCGCCCCAGCGGCGCGCGCCGAGGAGCCGGCGGCGGCCAAAACCGCCAAGCCGGGCGCGCCGCGGCACGGCTTCAAAGCCAATGAATTCGTGGTCTATCCGGCCCATGGCGTTGGCCAAATCGTCGCGATCGAGGAGCAGGAAGTCGCCGGCTTCCGGCTGGAGCTCTTCGTCATCACCTTCGTCAAGGACAAGATGATGCTGCGCGTTCCGGTCGGCAAAGCCGCCAGCGTCGGCATGCGCAAATTATCCGATCCGGATCTCGTCAAGCGAGCGCTCGACACTTTGCTCGGCCGCGCCCGCATCAAGCGGACGATGTGGTCGCGCCGCGCCCAAGAATACGAGGCGAAGATCAATTCGGGCGATCTCGTCGCCATCGCCGAGGTCGTGCGCGATCTCTACCGGTCGGAAGCGCAGCCGGAGCAGTCTTATTCCGAGCGCCAGCTCTATGAGGCGGCGGTCGACCGGATGGCCCGCGAAGTCGCCGTGGTGCAAAAGCTTGGCGAAAGCGAAGCGCTGAAGGTCATCGAAGGCCAATTGCAAAAGGGCCAGCGCGGCCGGAAGGCCGAGGCCTCGCCGGCCGGCGAGACGGCGAGCGAGACGGATGTCGAAGAAGCCGCGTAAGCCGGCAAGCTTCGCTAAAAATGCAATCGCGCTCCGCGTAAAGCGGGGCGCGATTTTTTATTTTTATTCCGAAAAGAACGCCCCCGATCGGTGGGCGGCCCGCTACCGATTGATTCGACAGTCCGACGAATTCTCGTCATTTTCGACCAGAGGCGCTTCCGGCATCGCCCTTGAACGCAGCCCAAGAACCTTTTCAAGGGCGCAGATACGACTCTCCGGTCAGCCAAGAAATGGCGCCGTCGGGGAACCCTAAGATGACAGACTCCATAGAGTCCGCACGGCGCGCTTACGCGGAAGAGCTATGGTTCACGACACACATGAGATCGCAAGCGCTTCGCGCGGCTTTCGCCGCGGTTCCACGCGAACGTTTCGTCGGACCGGGACCGTGGATCTTCAAGACCAATTGGGAAAACTTTGCGGGTTGGACGACCGCAGATGACGATCCTAGGCAGGTGTACCATGACGTGCTGATCGCACTCGACGAAAAGCTCGGCCTCAACAATGGCCTACCTGCCTTTTGGGCGTTTCTTTTGGACCGGATCAATGTCGCATCGGGCGAGAGCGTGACCCATCTCGGCTGCGGGACCGGCTACTACACGGCAATTTTGGCCGAGTTGGTCGGGCCAACTGGAAAGATCAGAGCGATCGACATCCATCCGGATATCGCCGCAAGAGCGCGTGAGGCCCTGGCGCCTTGGCCTCAGGTCCAGGTCGAGCACGCAGACGGTTCGAAGATCGCCTTGGAGCCTGCGGACTTGATCGTCGTCAATGCCGGCGCGACCCATCCCATGCCCGCTTGGCTCGCGGCCGTAAAACCAGGCGGGCGGATTCTCATTCCGATCACGGTGACAAACGGTCCAGGCAGCATGGTCCTTCTGACGCGCCGCTCGGATGAGGAATTCGGCGTCCGGGTGCTCTCCAATGTCTTTATTTATGAATTCAGCGGAGCGCGCGATCCCGAAGTCAACGAACGCCTCAGACAGGCAATGACCAACAGTCGGGGTCACGAGGTGAAGTCGGTCCGTACCGACAGCCACGCCGAGGACGAAACATGCTGGCTCCACGGCGACGGCTGGTGTCTCTCGCGCCGCGATCCTGAGAGGGCCACGCGGTAAGCGACGCGGTTACGGACCGCCGCCCCCAGTCGAGGCTTTGTTTACTGCGTCTTCCGACAAACAGAGTGAAGAGAGCGCAAAACGCGCCTTATCCTGCGGGCCATCGCCGTGCTCTGCGTCAAGGACAAGCGCTTCGCGGCGCGAGCCAAGGCGAGTTCAGAGAAGAACCTTCCGACCCTGGGGCTGTTGGCTCGCGCTCCTTGACCCCTCCGCGCGGCGATGGCTCTTTTGCGACCATGAGTTTTGCTGATCAAACTGGCCGCGAAAGGCCAGTTTGATCAGCAAAACTCATGGTCGCCAACAAGCCGCGCCGGACGATCGCAGTCACCCGAAGGGGCGAAGCGCAGCGAAGCACCCGCCATAGCGCCTCGCAGGCGTTCGTGCTTTCACGCAAGCGTTCGAGGCGCTATGGCGGGTTGACGGCGATCGGCCGGCGTGGCGCCGCGTTGTTTGCGCATCTAGTACAAAGCTCGGCTGTCGCGTACTACAAGCGAAACGAGTTTTGCCCCTCCTCGTCAATCCGTACCAAATCGCGCCGCGCCCGCAAGCGCGGCCGGCGTTTCGGCGAGCGGCGTCGGCTCGGGGGCCTCGCCCGGCTCGTAGCGCGTGGCGGCCAACCGGCGCAGCGACGCGAATTTCGGCGTGACCGCGACGCCGTCGATCGTCTCCAGCCGGCCGGCGCGGTTGACGGTGTGCAGCCGCCCGCCCGGCCAAAGCGGCCCGGATTCGATAGGAGCGGCGAGCGTCTGCTCGAAATGGTCGGGATCGAGCCGGTCGATCCGAGCGAAGCGAAGCGCCCGGCCATAGCCCTTGCGGCAATCCTGCACAGGCCGCCACAACGCGCCGGCGCGCTCGACGACCCTGCCGGCCGGCCGCGCGGCGCCGGAATCGATCAAGATCGGGTTCATCGCATGCGCCCGCCACGGGCCGAAAAGGCTCGGCGCGTGATGAATGGCGAGCGTATCCGAATAGCCGCCGATCCCCTCGCGCACGACCGAGGTCATATAATAGCGGCCCTGATGCGCGAAGACCGTCGCGTCGGCCGCTTCGATCCCTTCCAGCAAAGGTTCGCGGCGCTCCCATCGGTACGGAAAATCGAGGCAGCGATAGAGCGGCACGCGCCCGGACATAGAGCTTTCCGGAATCATCCAAAGCTCGCCCTCGACCTCGATGAGGAAAGGGTACGAGAGGTGCCAGGGCTCTTCGATGATCGTCGTCGCTTCGCCGATCGGGCCCCGCGGCCCGAACTCGACGACGCCGATCACGCCCTTGTTGACGCGATGATCGAGGCTCTCGAAAAATACGCAAGTCCGGCCGCGCCAGACGATCGGGAACGGATCGGCGTAGCAATCATGGCCTCGATCGGCAAGGACCAGCCAGCGCGGCCCTTCGAGGCCGCCGCGCTCCATCACGCCAGGCCCATCGTTGAAGCGCCAGCCGACGCGCCAATGCGGCGCGTAGCAGGTCGCGTGATAGAGAAGCCGCGCGGCGTTCCTGGCGAGGCTCTTCGTCGCGTAGCGGGCCGCTTTCGCGCTGGAAGTCTCGTTCGCCGGGAAACGGAGCTGCGGCAGCGCGCGGCGCGGCGCGCGGAGCGCCTGCTCGATCAAAATCGCCAGGCGGGAGAAAACCGCCTCCATGGCGCCGAGCAGGCCGTCGGCGGCTTCGAGCGACGGAAGGCCGGAGGCGACGATCTCGCCGGTTGCTTGGTTTTCGATGTCGACATGCGGCGCGGCGCCGGCGATCAGCGCGCCGATCAAAGCGGCCTCGCCGGCGCCGCCGGCGAAGAGCGGCCGCAGCTTCGCTTGACCCGGGCGCGCAGGGATATCCGCCGAGGACAAGTCGACGACAATGTCGGCGTCGCGCTGAGCGGCGTCGAGCCGCATCGAGGCGAGATCGCAAAGATTGGCGCGGCCGCGCCGATAGGCGAAACGCTCGAAGCGCAGGAGCTGCGCGACCGGCGCCGGCAAGGGCGCGGCGCCGTCCGCGGCGCTCAGGATCACGCCGGCATTCGGAAAAGCGCGGGCGAGCCGCTCTTTGAGCGCGAGATGGGCGAGCCGCAGCTTGTCGCGATCGACGATGATTTCGATTGTCATCAGGCGGCCGTCAGTTCGCGGACCAGCGCGCAATAGGAATCCATCATCGCGCTGAGCGGGAAGCGTTGCTTGAGCCGCCGCCCGGCGGCGCGCAGCCGCGCGATCTGCGCCTCGTCGAACAAAGCCGTTTCGATCGCCGCGGCGAAGGCGGCGGGATCGCGCGCCTCGGCGAACAGCGCGCAGGCCTCGCCATCGGCGCAAAGAACCTCGCGCAGCACGCCGATATCGTTGGCGACGACCGGCGCCCCCGATTGCGCCGCCTCGACCGCGGCTAGGCCGAACGTCTCGGCGGCGCTCGGGAAGACGAAGCAATCGAGCGCGGCGTGCAACAGCCCGATCTTCTCCGGCGGCAATTCGCCAAGGAAATGGACACGGTCGGCGACGCCGAGCGCGCGCGCCGTCTCTTCCAGGCGCGGCCGATCCGGCCCCTGGCCGGCTAGCGCGAGATGAATGCCGGCGATGCGCGGCAGAACCGCGATCGCCGCGTCCAATTGCTTGAGCGGATGCAGGCGCGCCGCGCAGCCGATGAGCTTTTCGCGCGCCGGCAGCGCAAAAGCGGCCCGCGCCTCCGCTTTCGAGGCGAGCGCGGTCTTGTCCTCGAAGCCGTGATCGATGCGGATCATCCGCTCGCGGTAGCGGCGCGGATATTCGGCGTACATCTCTTCCGTGTGCCGCGAATTGACGACGATCCGGTCATAGCCGCCGAGCGCGCCGAGAAGCTTGTCGGCGGCGAGCGCGGCGGGGCCGATCAGCGCCCCGGCCGAGACCTGGTTGGCGACGATGCGCTTGGCGCCCGCGAGGCGGGCGATCGGCGCGGCGATGACATTGCCATAATGCTGAAAGGCGATGACGACGTCGGGCCTGATCCGCCGCGTCGTCGCATAGAGGCGCTGCAGGAACCGTAGAAAAGCGAGCGGCTTTGAGGGCCGCTCCAGCGCGCAATATTCGACATTGGCCTCGCCGTCGAACGAGGCGGTGCGGCGAAAGAAGAAGACCTGATGGACGCTGAAGCCGCGCGCCGCGAAATCCGCGGCGATCATCCGAGAAACCTGTTGGGCGCCGGCATTCTCGGCCTGGGTCTGGACCAGCATGACGCGGGGCGCGGGCGCGCTCATGCCGGCGCTCCGACCGACGCCTCGCCGAGCCGCGCCGGCGGCGCGTTCAGCGCGGTGGCGCGAACCAGGCGATCCGCCGCGCCGAAGGAAAGGCCGGCCAGCGCCATGACCAAGCCCAAAGCGAGCGGCGCGAACAGCGCCTCTTCCTGGAAGAGACCGTTGACCAGGATGACGGCGATCGAGCCGGCGGCCATCGCCAGACCCGGCGCATGGAGGGCGCGGAACAGGCGCCAGGCGACGTGGGCGAAGAAAAGGTAAATCGCCAGCACGCCGGCCGCGGCGATCCCCATCTGGTAGAACAGCACGCCGACCGCGCTTTCAACCGCGATGTCCGTCGACCCCTCATGCTGGTATTTCGTCCAGTCGATCGCCGCGAAATTGGTGGAAAGGTTGCCGCCTCGTCCCAGCGTGTGGCCGATCGGATCGGCCAGGAAGCCTTTGAGCCCGCCGATCAGGCCGAGGACGTGAAAGTCCCCGTTTTGAGCGCCTGTCCAAAAAACGAACGTCGCGTAAAGAACCAGGCCGACGGCCAGGCCGAGCGGCGCGAGGCGGCCTATCGCGGAACGCGCGGCAAAACAGAAGGCCAATGAAAAGATCAGCAACGCGACGGCTCCCTTGGCCCCGACGAAGAGCAACAATGGCGCCGCGGCGAGCGGCAACAATTTGCGGCCTTGCGCGGCGAGGAAGGCGATCAGCACAGCCAGGGAATAGCCAAAGCTGATCGGATGGAAGTTCGGTCCCTGCAAGCGCACGACTTGCAGGTCGAGCCCGCTCAGCAGGTCGGTGTTGAACAGGCTGCCGGTGAGAAGGTCGACCGTGCCGGTCAGGACCTGGCCGGTCTCGCGCGCCTGCCGCTCGAATTGCCGCGCATCGCGATTGGGCAGCGACGCCAGGTCCCAATAGTGCCAGCCATTGGTGACGTCGAGCCACCGATCGAGATCGAGGAGCTCGAAATAGCCGCAGATCGCCAGCAGCGCCAAGAGCAGCGTCGCGGCCGAGCGCATGGCGAGCGGATTGCGCGAGGCGACGAATAGGCAGATTTGGAACAGCAGCGCCGGCAGGCCGATATTGCGCATGTAGATGATGGCGCCGCGGCTGTCGATCGGCAGGCCGGCGACGAAATAGAGCCCGGCCAGAACCAGAATCGCCGTCGAGGCGAGGATCATCCGCCACAGGAACGGCGATATTTCGGCTTTGCCGATCAGGATCCGGCCGGCGATCGCGGTCCAGACGCCGATCGTCGTGACGAAATCATAGACCTTCATCGCGTCGAGGTCGGAGAATTGCGTCGCATGCGAGGAGGCCATCGCGACGAACATGGTTTGGAACATGAACGAGACGAGGATCAGCATCGGCGCGGCGCGCTCGATGAAGAGCGCCACGGCGAAGCCGGAGGCGAAGGCGAAAGCGAGAGCCAGAGGCGGGCTGATCAGATGCAGGACAATCGGCGCGGCGCTCAGAACAAAGGCGAGCGCCGCCGAGACGAAGAGGTCGGCCAGCCGTCGCGCTTTGTTTAGCCGCAGCGCGTCGCCCTGCATCCCATCGCCTCGCTTTACCGCAAACCGGCGTCGCCGCGCCGGCAATTCGAGGTTTAGTAACCATTGTTTAACGCTTGGTGTATCTTGTACTTGACAGGCCGCGATGGAGGACCTCGCCGAGGCCGTTTAAGCGAGCCGCTGTCAGATGGCGCTGTCCGGCAAATCGTCAACGCGTCGCGCATCCCGCCCGGGCGAACCGGGCGCGCTCGACCTTTGGGACGACGGTCCGCCTTTCCGCTTTCGCGGGCTGCTCGACCCGACCGCTTTTTGGCTGTTCCTGAAGCGCAACGCCGGGCTCGTCGCGGCAATCGCGGCGGCCGTCGCAATCCTTTGCGCGGTCGCTCTGTGGCTGGCCTTCAACCAATATGCCGCGACGGCTCTTGTCCTGGTCGATCCGCGCGACGTCAGGGCGACGACGACGCCGGAGGTTCTCGCCAATGTCGGCGGCGATGCGATCGCCGTCGAGAGCATGGTGCAGGTCGCCCGGTCGGACGGCTTTCTCGGCGCCCTGGTCGACCAGCAGGGTCTCGCCAAGGACAGCGAATTCAACCGCGGCGCGGCGACCGACGAGGCGCGGCGCGCCGCCGCGATCGACAAGCTCAAAAGCAAGCTGGCGATCGGCCGGCGCGGCGCGACCTATGTCATCGACGTGACGATGAAGAGCAAGGACGCGCAGAAGGCGGCGCGCATCGCCAACGCCGCCGCCAAGATGATCGTCGACAATCAGGCGCTATTGCGCCTCGGCTCCAATCAGCGGGCGATCGATTTCCTCGGCGATAAGCTCGCCGGCCTCCGGAAAAAGGTGCATGACGAGGAAGAGGCCGCGGCGGCGCTGAAAGCCGAGCTGAAAATCACCGACGCCGGCCAGGGCGTCCTCTTGCAGGCGCGGCGGGTCGCCGATCTCAATCAGCAATTGGTGCTCGCCAAGACCCATACCGAGGAAATGCGGGCGCGGCTCGAGCAATTGCGTAAAGTGCGCGGCAATGAGGGCCTCGACCTGCCGACGACGCCGGAGATGACGGTGCTGAGCGCGCTGCGCCAGGATTATGCGCGGCTCAGCCAGCGGGCGACCGAAAAAGAGGCGGTGCTCGGCGAGCGCCATCCGGACGTGATCGCGCTGCGGGCCCAGATCGCCGATTCCAAGCGCCAGATCGCCGCCGAGGAGGCGCGGCTCGTCGCCTCCGCCAAGAACGACTACGCCGAAGCGCGCCAGCGCGAGGCGGCGCTCGCCGACGCGCTCGCCAAGGCGCAAGCCGAAAGCGGCGCCGGCGACCAGAATCTTGTCAAGCTGCAACAGGCCGAGCGCGACGCCAAGACCGACCGCGACGTCTACGATCAATTGGCGGCGCGCCAGAAGGAGCTGATCGAAGGCGCCGGGTTGACGCCGACCGATGTGCGCATCGTGTCCTCGGCGACGCCGCCCTTGCGCGCCTCCTCGCCGGGCTTGCCGATCCTCTTGGCCGCCTCGTGCTTGTTCGGGCTTATTTCAGGCGTCGGCGCCGCGGCGGCGCGCGAGGCGAGCCGCCGCTCGCTGGTGACGCCGGCGCAGACAGAGCGGCTGGTCGGCGCCGAAGTCGCGGGGATCGTACCCCTCTTGCCTTCCGCTCAAAACGTCGCGGCTGCGGAGAATGCCGCCTC
>DATGLU010000612.1:0-3478 GCA_035294045.1 Roseiarcus sp.
TGTCGATTTGACCTCGACGGCGGGGGCGGTGCGCGGCGGCGACATCGACGCCCATGGCGGCGTCACGGTCAACGGCCAGACAATCGCGCTCCACGACCTGACGGCGACGCTCGGCCCGGTCTCGTTGAACTCGGCGACAACTTTGACAGGCGACGCGCTCTCGACCGGCGGCGCCGCGACGTTGGCCGGGGGCGGCGACATCGACTGGACAACTTTCAATATCGGCGGCGCGCTCGGCGTCTCGTCCAGCGGCGGCGCACTGACGATCGGCTCGGCGACAAGCGGCGGCGGTCAGACGCTCGCCTCGCTCGGCGACCTCGTCTTCTCGCGCCTGACGACGACCGGCATTCCGGGCGATCCGGGCAATGCCGACCTGATCTCGACGGCGGGGGCGGTGCGCGGCGGCGACATCGACGCGCATGGCGGCGTCACGGTCAACGGCGAGACAATTGCGCTCCACGACCTGACGGCGACGCTCGGCCCGGTCGCGTTGAACTCGGCGACGACTTTGACAGGCGACGCGCTCTCGACCGGCGGCGCGGCGAGCTTGACGGCGGCCGCCGACATCAACTGGACGACCTTCTCCGTCGGCGGCGCGCTGGGCGTGTCGTCGAGCGGCGGGACGCTGACGATCGGCTCGGCGACGAGCGGCGGCGGCCAAACGCTCGCCTCGCTCGGCGACCTCGTCTTCACGCATCTGACCACGACGGGCATTCCGGGCGATCCGGGCAATGTCGATCTGACCTCGACGGCGGGGGCGGTGCGCGGCGGCGACATCGACGCCCATGGCGGCGTCACGGTCAACGGCCGGGCAATCGCGCTCCACGACCTGACGGCGACGCTCGGCCCGGTCTCGCTGAATTCCGCGACGACGCTGACCGGCGATGCGCTCTCGACGGGCGGCGCCGCGACTTTGGCGGCGGGCGGCGACATCGACTGGACGACCTTCACCATCGGTGGCGCGCTCAACATCTCGTCGAGCGGCGGGACGCTGACGATCGGCTCGGCGATGAGCGGCGGCGGCCAGACGCTCGCCTCGCTCGGCGACCTCGTCTTCACGCATCTGACCACGACCGGCATTCCGGGCGATCCGGGCAATGTCGACCTGACCTCGACGGCGGGCGGCGTTCGCGGCGACGCGATCGACGCCAATGGCGGCGTCACGATCGACGCCTTCGGCGCCATCGCCATCGCGTCGCTTCACGCCCGTGGCGGCGTCAATCTCAGCTCGCAAACGGCGCTGTCGCTTCCCGCGGTTACGACCGGCTCGGGTTCGATATTCGATTCGCCGATCATCAATATCGGGACCATCCGGCCTGACGCCGGCGTCGTCGGTCCCTTCGTGCTCGGCTTTACTGGCTATCGCGGCGCGGTCGGCTCCGAGCTTAATGTCGGCATCGACGGCGCGCCGCACGTAATCCTGAGCGAATTGCGCGAGGACAACGCGCAGATCGTCACCGACGCAAAGACGTTCGCGATCGACGCCGGCTACATCGTCGATACGCTCGGATTGATAACGCCTTACGAGAATTTGTTGATGACCAATCAAACCTCCAGGCCGGTCATTGGTCCGGACGTGCAGTTGTTCGTGCCGACCTACAGTTTCACTTTGGCCCAGAACATTTTCCTGACGACGACGAGCGCGTTTGTCGTGCGCTATGACGGCATTGCCGAGATCGACGACCGGCCGCCCGGATACGGGATTTTCGGGGCGAGTTTCGTTCGCGATTTCGACCGGCAGGCGCGCGACGGCGATATTCCGCTCATCCTGTCGACCGACGAAATGGGCCTGCCGCCGTCCTGGAGACACGCAATCTGGCCGAATCCGATTCTCTTCGGATCGCCGGCGCAGTCCGCGACGCCAGGCGTCCCGGCAGTCAATCTCGGCGGCGCGCTGACCGTCGGCGAGGAAATCTGGCAATTGGCCAACGACAATGGCGGACTTGAGATCGTCGTCCGGCGACGAAATCGGCCATGATGGAAGGAGTTCGGCCGGTTTATTGAGTTGTCAATTGAGCCTACACACGCGGGAAGCGAGGCGCAGGAAGGCGCGGGGAAAACGGCAGTTACAGAATCGCCTCGATACCCTTCCGGCGAATGATGTTGAGCAGTGCGAGCGCTGCGCCGGTTGGCCGCTTGGCGCCCCGCTCCAACTGCGAGATATAGCCGACGGTCACGTTCAGATAATGGGCGAACACCGCTTGGCTCATGTTGGCCTGCTCGCGCATCGCGCGGATGTCTTCGCTTGTGATCGGTTGGGCTGCAGGCGGTTCGATCGATCCGAGCAGTCGCATGGTGATCTTGTCGCGGGCCGCCTTGTCGTAAGGACGGTGCGGCTTGCTCTTGCCAATGCATTTGACCTCGGGCGCGTGCAGGCTGTAAACTTTTGGCCCGCGTTGGCCGCGCTCCTGGGCGTGGACCCGCCGCGCCAAGGAAAGCGACTTGGCGAAGATCTCCTGAAGGCCTCTATTATCTGTGATCTTGCGGGCGATGTCGCGGATGACCCGGCCGAGGAAGGTTTTCAGCCTGCGCAACTCGCGCCTGGCGCGCTTGAACTGTTTGGCGTGGGCGTAGCGCTGATGCTGGATCAGCGCGCGCTTGCCGACCCGCGCATAGCTCTGGCGCAAAGTCACCTTGTGCTTCTTGGCGAGGCGGACCAGGCGCTCGCGGGCGCGATGCTTGAGCTTGGCTTCGGTCGGAAAGGCGACCGCCTTCGGTTGCACGGTCGTATCGACGATGATCTTGCTCAAGTCGGCCGGCCGCAGCGCGCCCGTGCGCGTCGCCGTCGCCAGGCTCTCTTGCAGAGGCGCCGCCAATTTGTCCTCGCCCATGCGCTGGCGCCAGCGCGTCATCGACGAGCGGTCGAACGAGGCCTCGTGCAACGGACGGTTCACGTAACCGCAATGCCGCTGAGTCGGAGATGAGGTTCAGCTCCGCTAGCCGAAGCGGCGAGCGCCTCATTCCGGCAGCCGTAATACGAATAGTTGAATACGTCCTGGAAATTTTTGGCGACGGAGTCGATGAGCTTGCGCAATGTCGGATTGGCCAAACGATGGCTCGAAAACAGTGCGTAGAGAGGCACATACCGTGACCGCCAGTCCGGCAGGACTGGCGTAAGAAGACCATTTCGTACTTCGAGATCGGCGAAGAACGTTGGCATGAAGCCCATGCCGTGATCGTGGATCGTGGCAAGTTTCAGAACCCAATAGTCGTTCGTCAAGAACTTGGTATTGGGTTGAAGGCTGAACTCGTCGTCGCCGTTTTCCAATTCCCAAACCGTAATGCTTTCGCCGTTGTGAAAGCCGACCATGTCGTGTGCGCGCAATTCGCTCGGCGTGCGAGGCGCGCCTCGCCTCGCGATATACTTTGGACTGGCGTAAACGCCAAACGCGAAGCGACCGAGAAGGCGGGCGGTGAGATCGGCGACTTGCGGCATCGGCGGTTCGCCAAGGTAAATGATGCAGTCGAGGCTATCGCG
>DATGLU010000613.1:0-5420 GCA_035294045.1 Roseiarcus sp.
CACGCCGGCCATGCCGATCACCTTCTTGGTCGGCAGGCCCGACGCTTTCTGCAGCGCCCAAACCATCGCGTCGAGCGGATTGGTGATGCAGATGACGAAGGCGTTCGGCGCATGCTCCCTCAAGCCGGCGCCGACCGATTCCATGACTTTCAGATTGATGCCGAGCAGGTCGTCGCGGCTCATGCCGGGCTTGCGCGGCACGCCGGCGGTGACGATGACCACATCCGCCCCGGCGATCTCGCTGTAAGCGCTGGCGCCGGCAATCCTGGCGTTAAAGCCTTCGGCCGGACCTGCTTCGGCGAGATCGAGTCCCTTGCCCTGCGGCACGCCGTCGATGATGTCGAAGAGGACGATGTCGCCAAGCTCTTTGAGCGCAGCCAGATGAGCCAAGGTGCCGCCGATTTGACCGGCCCCGATCAGTGCAATCTTCTTACGCGCCATGAGACTTGCCGTCCTTCGTCTGGAGGAATTGTCGCCGATCAGCCTTTGAGAAAGTGTTTCGATAGGAAGGATTCGAACCCGCGAAGCTTCGAAACCATTCAGCAAAAGACCGAGGCGCTTTCAAGCCAGCCTTTCGACTTAAATGCCGGGCAGGCGGCGAATTTCGCTTCTCCAGCGGGTGAAAAAATGTCACTGATCAACGGGTTGCGCTGAACGAGCCGACGGCTCGCGAGGCGCGAGAATGATCCTTCAAATAACATATTTTGTAATCTGTAACACATCGCGTCTTTGCTAATTTCTCTCGAAACTAGTTGCATGCCGCGATCACGGTTTCGATGGGAAGAAACAGAGTTCGGCTCTCTTCCGGATATTCGATAAACTCGGCGCATTTCAGGTAAAAGCGCTTCGCGGCGTCGTCCTTGGCATGGATCAGCGCCGCCGCGACGCCGATGCTCTGAGAGGCGGTCGCAATGCGACGCAACGCATCGGCCAGCATCTCCGCGCCGAGCCCTTTCCCCGCGTGGTCCCGGCTGACAGCCAGCCGGCCGATTACGGAGACCGGAATGATGTCGGGCGCGTTGCGCCGCATCTTGCCGGGCGCGTTCGCCCGCTCCACCGCCCCGGCTGAAACGCTGAAATAGGCGACTACCCGGTTGCCGGCGCATACGACATAGGTGCGGGAGAAGCGACTTTGATTCTTCAGGGCGCGATCGCGCAGCCAGTCGTTCAGCGCCGGCTCGCCACAGTCGAAGTCTGCGAAGTCGTGCTCTGATGTCAGAGGAACCGGCGCCGAAAGGCGAGGCGTGGGACGTTTTGGCCCGTCCTCTACTTTCGCCATGCCGGAACTCGGCGCAGCAGCGATCGCAATTTCGGTCCAGGCGCGGGGGGATTGTCGAGCGCGCGCATGAAGGCGTCGTAACGATCGGAATCGAGCACGAACAACCGCTGATCGAGCAACGCATCGATCGCCTGTCGGCGCGCGCTCTCGATCATGAATTCGGTCCGGGTCTTGCCAAGGATCGCCGCAGCGTCGTCGATGAGTTGGCGCGTCTTGGCCTCGATGCGAAGATTGATGCTGCCCTTCGCATCGGGCGTCGAAGGACGCTCCGAAACGTCGGCGCCGTGCGTTTCTGAAGAGGAAAAGCGGCTTTTCGACATGACTGGAGCATGCCCGCCCGTATCCTCAATGTCAATACAACCAAGCCTGCTCCTGTCATTCCTCGGACATTGGAGGCTCCTGGATTTCCCCTTGTCGAGCAGAGCCTTCCGGGGAAAATCTCCGTGAAACGAGTTGCCGCGGGCGCGAACTCGAAAACGAGGATGTTTCTAGACTTTCGCCGCCGGACTTTTGGATATCGAGACTCGGAAACCGAGGCGATTGCCGCAGCCTTCGTCATAACCTCGCGGGAATGACACGCGTCAATGCGCCAGCGCCTTGACGATCGCCTCGGTCACTTTCTTCGCGTCGCCGAACAGCATCATCGTGTTGTCGCGGAAGAACAGCTCGTTCTCGACGCCGGCATAGCCCGAGCCCATGCCGCGCTTGACGAAGAGCACCGTCTTGGCCTTTTCGACATCGAGCACCGGCATGCCGAAAATCGGCGATTTCGGATCGGTCTTGGCGGCGGGATTGGTCACGTCATTGGCGCCGATGACATAGGCCACGTCGGCTTGCGCGAATTCGTTGTTGATGTCTTCAAGCTCGAAGACTTCGTCGTATGGCACGTTCGCCTCGGCGAGCAGCACATTCATGTGCCCCGGCATGCGGCCGGCGACCGGATGAATGGCGTATTTCACCTCGACGCCCTCTTTCTTGAGGATGTCGGCCATTTCCCGCAGCGCGTGCTGGGCCTGCGCCACCGCCATGCCATAGCCGGGCACGACGATGACCTTGGAGGCGTTCTTCATGATGAAGGCGGCGTCGTCGGCCGAGCCCTGCTTGACCGGCCGCGCCTCGGTCGCGCCGGCGGCGGAGGCGACCTCGCCGCCGAAGCCGCCGAGAATCACCGACAGGAACGATCGGTTCATCCCCTTGCACATAATGTAGGAGAGGATCGCGCCCGACGAGCCGACGAGCGCGCCGGTGATGATCAGCGCGAGGTTGCCGAGCGTGAAGCCGATGCCGGCCGCGGCCCAGCCGGAATACGAGTTGAGCATCGAGATCACGACCGGCATGTCGGCGCCGCCGATCGGCACGATCAGCAGCACGCCGAGCGCCAGCGAGATGGCCGCGATGAGCCAGAAGCAGGCCGTCGCCTGGGTCGCGAAGAAGAGGATGATCAGCACGATCAGGGCGGCGGCGAGGCCGATATTGATCAGATGGCGCTGCGGCAACAGGATCGGCTTGCCCGACATGCGGCCGTCGAGCTTCAGGAAGGCGATGACCGAGCCGGTAAACGTCATCGCGCCGATGGCGAGGCCGAGCGACATTTCGATCAGGCTGGGGCGGTGGATCGCGCCGGGCTCGCCGATGCCGAAGGCCTGCGGCGCGTAGAGCGCCCCAGCCGCGACCAGCACCGCCGCCAGGCCCACCAGCGAATGGAACATCGCGACGAGTTGCGGCATCGCCGTCATCTGGACGGTACGGGCGCGCCATGCGCCGATCCCGCCGCCGATGGCGAAGCCGAGAATCACCAGAATCCACGAGAACAGGCTGGCCGGCGGCCGCAAGGCGAGCGTCGTCAGGATCGCGATCGCCATGCCGACAATGCCGAAGCGATTGCCTTGCCGCGACGAGGCGGGCGAGGAGAGGCCGCGCAAAGCCAGGATGAAGAGAATGCCGGCGATGAGATAGAGAAGGGCGGCGAGATCGGCGTTCACGGTCGCTCACCCTTTCTTCTTATACATCGCGAGCATGCGCTCGGTGACCATGAAGCCGCCGAATATGTTCACCGAGGCGAGGATGAGCGCGATGAAGCCGACGAAGCGCGCGAAGCTCGATCCGCTGTCGATCGCCTCGACGCCGACCGAGAGCAGCGCGCCGACGACGATCACGGAGGAGATGGCGTTGGTCACCGACATGAGCGGCGTATGCAGAGCCGGCGTCACCGACCAGACGACGTAATAACCGACAAACACTGCGAGGGCGAAAATCGCCAGGCGGAAGACGAAGGGATCGATCGCGCCGCCTGTCCCGGCCGACGCGGCGGCGGCGAGCTGATCGGCGTAGGCTTGCGCATTATGCGCCGCCTTCGCCGCGGCGTCCGCCGCGGCTTGCAGCTTGGCGATCGTCTGGTCGAGAGAATCGGTCATTGATGCCCCTCAGAAGAAGTTGGGCGACTCAGGCGGATATGATCATGCAGTGTGCGCCGCGGCTCACCCTCACCCCAGCCCTCTCCCGCAAGCGGGAGAGCGGGCGCATCGTGCGCTTCATCGACGTATGGGAATAAGGCGTGGTGTTCGCGAATCCCTTCTCCCGCTTGCGGGAGAAGGCGGCCCGAAGGGCCGGATGAGGGTCCGCCGCGCCGCCCATCACTCGGCCGCCTCGACCGGCTTCGGCTGAAAACTCGGATGGACGATCGCGCCGTCCTTGGTCAACAGCGTCGCTTTGACGAGCTCGTCGTCCCATTTGACGGAGAGGCTCTTCGTCGCCTTGTCGATCAAGGTCTCGACAAAGGCGTAGAGATTGCGCGCATAGAGGCTCGACGCTGTCGCGGCGAGCCGGGTCACGTTCGAATAGCCGACAATCTTGACCCCGCCTTCGGTCGTGACCAGTTCGCCGGCTTTCGCCAATTCGCAATTGCCGCCCCGCTCGACCGCGAGGTCGACGATCACCGAGCCCGGCCGCATCGAGCGCGCCATTTCCGCGGTGATCAGCCGCGGCGCCGGTCTTCCCGGAATGAGCGCGGTGGTGACGACGATATCCTGCTTGGCGATATGGGTGGCGACGAGCGCGGCCTGCTTGGCCTGATACTCTTTCGACATTTCCTTCGCATAGCCGCCGGCGGTCTCGGCCTGCTTGAACTCCTCGTCCTCGACCGCGACGAATTTCGCGCCGAGCGATTCGACCTGCTCCTTAGTCGCCGGCCGCACGTCGGTGGCGGTGACGATCGCGCCGAGCCGCCGCGCCGTCGCGATCGCCTGCAAACCGGCGACGCCGACGCCCATGATGAATATCTTCGCCGCCGCCACCGTGCCGGCCGGCGTCATCATCATCGGCAAGGCGCGGCCATATTCCGCCGCGGCGTCGATCACGGCGCGATAGCCGGCGAGATTGGCCTGGCTCGACAGCACGTCCATGACCTGGGCGCGAGTAATGCGCGGCAGCAACTCCATGGCGAAAGCCGCAACGCCGGCTTTCGCCAGCGCCTCGACCGCCCCCAGGTGGCCGTAAGGGTCCATGGTCGCGACGATCAGCGCGCCGTTTTTGATTCCGGCGAGTTCGTCCCCGGTCGGCCGGCGCACTTTGAGGAGGATGTCGGCTTGGGAAAGGACCTCGCCGGCGCCGGCGAGGCGCGCGACGGCCGTCTGATAATCCGCGTCGGTAACGCCCGATTTGAGCCCGGCGCCGGCCTCGACGACGACGTCCGCGCCGAGGGCGATGAATTTCTTGACCGTCTCGGGCGTCGCGGCGACGCGCGTTTCAGACGGATCGACCTCGGCGACAACCCCGATGAGCATGGCTGACACCCTAAAGGAAGGCGCGGATCGAAGCGCGTCCCGCCGCCCTGCGCTGGCGAAAAACGGCTAGAGGACGATGCAGGCGAGGCCGAGCAGGACGAAGACGGGGAGAACGGCGCGCCAGGTCAGACCGGAATAGAGGCCAATCGTCGCCGCCGCGCCGGTCAGCAGGAAGCCGACAAACGCCGCCAGCGGATGGCCCTCCAAGCCCCACATGACCAGCAAGAGAAGGATGCACAGCAGGCTGACGACCGTGACCTCGGTCAAGGCGAGGAAATCGGCATAGGTTTCCTCATGCGCCGGCATATCCATGACGTCTTCCGCCGTCGCAACCGAATGATCGTCCGCCATACCCCGTC
>DATGLU010000614.1:0-3980 GCA_035294045.1 Roseiarcus sp.
GACATCGAGGCGCTCGCCAACAAGAAAATTTCGATCACGCCGCTTCGCCTCGACTTGACCGACGAAGCGACGCGGCTGCGCTACGAGAAGGCGTTCGCTTAGCGAGGGAGAGGGTATTCATGCAACGTCGTTGCGAGGCGCGAAGCGGCGAAGCCATTCATTCATAGGGCGGAATGGATTGTTCTGGTTCGCTCGCGATGACGTTTCCGGGTCGCTCGAGGGGGACAGAGTGACGATCGGCGCTGAAGCTGAGGATCGGGCGCAGTTCATGCTGCTGATGCGCGCCAAGGGCGTGCGCGATCTCGCTTTGCTGCGCGCCTTGGAGCGGGCGCCGCGCGCGTTGTTCGTACCGCAGCGCTACGCCGACATAGCCGGGCGCGACATCGCCCTGCCGATCGGCTGCGGCCAGACCGCTTCGCCCCCGTCGATGGTCGCGACGATGATCGCAGCGCTCGCTCTGGAGCCGCATCACAGCGTTTTGGAGATCGGCACGGGCGCCGGTTACGCCACCGCTCTCATCGCCCAACTCGCCGGTCAGGTGCTGACGATCGAGCGCTGCCAATCCTTGGCGCTGGAGGCGGCGGCTCGGCTTGAATCGTTCGGCGCGACCAATGTCCGGGTCGCCTGGGCCGACGCGCTCGGCGAAACCGCGCCGGCCGGGCCGTTCGACCGCATTCTCGTTCATGCGCTGATCGAAGAACCTTTCGAGCAGTTCACGGACCGTCTGGGCGAGACGGGCGCGCTGGTGGCGGCCCGCATGACGGCGCGGGAGGATGGCGGGCGCGAGCAACGGCTCGTCAAAATCGCGCGCCAGGCGGACGGCTGGCAAAGCGAGGATATCGGGCCGGCGCGCTCGCTCGCGCCGCTTGCCATCGGCCTGTCGCGCGGGCTTTGAGGCGCAAAGCGGGCGAAACCCGTTAAATTTTGAACAAAATGATTCACCTTCAACCTTCCCTTAACCTCAACAAGGTTAAATCCGCCCATCTTCAGTGCGTTCGGGTGGGTTAATCCGATGAGTGAGAGTGGGGCGTTCAATATGGCGCGCATCTCCGCGCGCCTCGCGGCGGCCGGCTTGCTGGGAGCGTGGCTCGCCGGCTGTTCGTCGGATTCGACCCGCTTCTCCGACGCTTTCTCCTTGAGCGACGGCACGCCGACGCCGGGCGCGACAATCGGCTCCGCCGCTCCGGCGCCCAACGCCAATTACGCCGCCGCGGCGCATCCAAACCCGGTCGCGGTCTCGTCGCTTCCCGCCCCTGCGCCGACTTCGACCGGCTCGATCCGGCCGACCACGACCCAGCCGATCACCGGCTTCAATGGCGGCTGGAGCACGGTCGGCGGCTCGCCGATCGTCCTTGCCGACGGCGAAAATCTCGAGACGATTTCGCGCCGATACGGCGTGCCGCAATCGGCGTTGCTGCACGCCAACGGCCTCTCGAGCGCGAGCGAGGTTCATCCCGGCGCGCGGCTGATCGTGCCGGTCTACAATGCCGGCGCCAAGACCGCCGCCGAGCCGAAGGCGCACGAAGCCGAGACGGCGGAGAGAAAAGACCACAAGTCCAAGGCCGAGAAGTCGGCGAAGGACTCGAAAAAAGCCAAGGACAAAGAGGCCGACGCTTCCGAGCGCGAGCACAAGAAGCAAGAGAAGGCGAAGATCGCCGAGACGAAATCCGAGAAGGCCGAGAAGGCTGAAAAATCCGAGAAAGCCGCCAAGGCGGAGAAGACTGCGATCGTGAAGACCGAGCCGGCCAAGAAGCAGGCCGAAGCCAAGCCCGAGGCGCCGGCGAAGAAGACCGCCGCGACCGATCAGACCCCGACGGGCAGCGTACATCCCGAAGAGACGAATGCGGCGATGACGAGCGCGCAAGCCGATGCGGCCGGCGTCACGCCGGAATTCCGCTGGCCGGCGCGCGGGCGGATCATTCAGGGCTTCAAGGTCGGCGGCAATGACGGCATCAACATCGCCGTGCCGGAAGGCACTTCGGTCAAGGCGGCCGAAAGCGGCGTCGTCGCCTATGCCGGCAACGAGCTTAAGGGCTATGGCAACCTCATCCTGATCCGCCACCCGAACGGCTTCGTCACGGCCTACGCCAACAATGGCGAGCTCGAAGTCAAGCGCGGCGAGCAGGTCAAGCGCGGCCAGATCATCGCCAAATCCGGCCAGAGCGGCAACGTCTCCTCGCCGCAACTGCATTTCGAATTGCGCAAGGGTTCGACCCCGGTCGATCCGACCAGTTATCTCGCGGGGCTTTAGCAAAGCCGCGGGAGCCGGCGTCCAGTCCTCTGGACCAATCCCGCAGATTCGCCGCGAGACACGTTGAATCGGCGGGAATAAAATGAAGGCGGCGGGTCCCAGGAAAGGCCCGCCGCCTTTTCGATCTGGACAGAGCCGCTCCGTCATGCGGCGGAGTGAAACCGGGACTGAAGCTCGAAGCGAAAAAAGACCGGCCCTCCGAGCGGAAGGCCGGCCAAGGCGACGCAAGATGGAAAGCTCTCGCGCCGAATTTTGGCCGTGCAAATCAGGCGCCGCTCAGTTTGAGCCATTCGTGTCCTTAATCGAAACGGTTTGAGACCAGCGCTCGAAAAGGCGACGCCGGCGCCCGTTGCCGGTTTACTGATTGCCGTTCTTGGCCTTCTCGCCAGCAAGCGCCAGAGTCTTGTCCGTCTCCGCCTTAAACCTCGGCAGATCGACGTCCATGCCGTTCAATACCGTACTCCAGTGTCGAGTTATGGCCGCCATTGCGACGGCCTCGCGGATTTCCTGGTCGGTCGCGCCGTTCGCCTTTGCTGCGGCGGTATGGAAATAGATGCAGTACGAGCACGGGATTTGCGCGGCGACAGCGAGGCCGATCAGCTCCTTTTCCTTGCCAGACAGGGCGGTCTTCGGATTGAGTTGGATTGTCTTGAACTCCGCCCAGGCGCCGGCGACGCCGGATTCCGGAAACGCTTTGAAGAAGCTCGGAACCATACCGAGGGTCGCTTCAATATCCTTGAAGGTCGTGGACGCGTCCTCCGCACTCGCGCCCTGACTCGCCGCGGCGGCGCCGACGAATGTGACGATGCCGAGCACGCGAATCGATTTCCGAAGATGATCGAAATGCATGATTCCACTCCCTGCTTTTCGTTCTCTCGTCTTCGAAGCGCGGTTCGCCTGCGAACCGCTCCGGCATCGCCAGGCGCCCGTCCGAAGGAGATGACAATTAGCAGTTGGGCGCTATTGAGAATGTAGCGAATCTCACCTGCCGATTCGGTCTGGATCTCCATCGTGGCGGCGAAGCCGGCGGTCGCCGTCTTAGTTCCAGTCTCGCGCCAGGAAGCGCTCCTTCGCCCCCGAAAGCACCCTTATCGCTCTTTCGATGTTACGGGCTTTCGCAGCGTCCGATTTCAACATCGCAAGATAACGAAGAATCTCTTTTTGCCGGCTGGGCGGAAGCTTGCGCCACGCAGCCTGCGCCTTGGGCTCGGCGCTGAGTTGCGCGGCGAATTCGGCGGGCGCTTCATGGATGGGCCCGCCGCGATAGCTTCCGTCGAAGGACAGCGAGACCTCGACCTTGTCGCCGACGGCGGTCGCCGAGGCTTTGCGAACAGCGCCGTGAAGATAGAGATAGAAACTGCCGTCGCCGACCGGCATCATGTTGACGCGCCATGGCGGTTTGGGCTCGCCGTTGACCTGCACAAGGACAGGCATCGGCTTTCGCCAGTCCCGCTTCAGGCGTTTGGCGCGATCCGCGCTGACGAGGATAAAAGGGTTGATCTTGTTGAGCTGAATGATCGATCGAAACTTCATGACGTGGCTGGCGGATGGCGGATTGGCTCTTAAGCCTATCATCCGATCGAACTACCCCGAAAGCGCAAGGCGATGGGTTGGAAGATGCGAGCTTCACCCATCTCTTGCCGTTGCAGCCGCCGCGTCGTTTTCAATAAGCTCTAAGTTTATTTGTGGGGCGTTCGGAGCGTCAGTTGGCGCCGGAGCAAACGCGCAG
>DATGLU010000615.1:0-7323 GCA_035294045.1 Roseiarcus sp.
CGCCGCCCGCCGCGAGAAGGTCGCCAGCATGATCCGCTTGGGGTCGGCCCCGTCGAGGATCAGCCGGGCGACGCGATGGGCGAGCATGTTGGTCTTGCCGGCGCCGGCGCCGGCGACGACAAGGAGCGGAGCGGGGCCGGCCGGATCGCCCAGTCCATGCTCGACGGCGCTCGTTTGCGCGACGTTCAGGGCGCTCGAAATCGGACGCTCGCGAATCGCTGTGGCCGCCATCAGCCACAGGAATCATGTTTCCGGCCCGGCTCCAAGCCTGTAGGCGCGGTCGCTGACCGCGCTCCTCGCCTGGCGGCGGCCGCGGTCAGCGACCGCGGCTACAATTACACCGGAATGTGAAGCCTCGTTCATGCCCGATTCAGTCGGAGCGGCGTAAGGAAAGGCAAAGGGATGAAAATGTGAAGAAAAGAGCGCTTGCGAAGCGCTCAATCCATCCTAACTCCCGGGATGAAGGGGCGACCTGCGGCGTGATGCGCCGCGAATAGGAGGTCGTCATGATCCATGGAACTTTACGACTATCGACCATCGCGTTTTGCGCGACGGCTTTGGCTTCGCTGATTCCGCTCTCCTCGGCCGGCGCGGCGCCGGCGGAAATGCGCCACCACGGCGCCGCCGGCTCGGCGGTTTACCGGCAGGCGACCGCGACGCATGCTCAGGTCGCGACGCGCGGGCATCGCTTCGGTTCGACCGGCATGCGCGCGCATGTCTTCGGCCATCGCCATGGCTATCGCCGTTACGGCTATCGCCATTATCGACACGGCTATGTCGTCGGCGGGGTGATCGGCGGCGGCTACGCCTATCCGTACTATACCGGCGGCTACTACGCTTATGGCTACGGCCGTCGCCATAGCTGCTGGTGGTACTATCGCTATGATCCGGCCGACATGCCGTCCTGGTGCTCGGCCTATGGCTACGCCTATCCGTCCTACAGCTATGATTACGGCTATGTCGGGCCGTCCTACGGATTCGCGTTCGCCTTCGGCGGGGGCGGCTTCCGCCATCACCACCATCACCATCACTTCGCGTTCCAGGGCGCAGCGAATCCGTCAGGCCGTTTCGCTTTCCATAACGGGACGCGCCCGTTGGAGGGCCGTGCGGCGAATGTGAGCGGCGCGACGATGCAGAGCGGGGCGCATAACTTCGTCACCACGCCCGGCGCGACGCATTTCGGCGGCGGCGCGCACTTCAACAGCGGCGCGCACTTTAACGGCGGCGCGAATGTCGGCGGCGGCGCGCATGTCGGCGGCCAGCGCTTCGTCCACTGATTGACGCCGAGCGCGGCGCCGCGTCATTGCCAGGAGCGAAGCGATGAAGCGATCCATCGCGGGCGCGGAGCCCTGCGGTGGATTGCTTTGCTTTTCGCGATGACGGGAGGCGAGCGGAACTATCCTTGCCGCGTCCGCACATCCGGCAGGAAATAGGTCAAAAGGCCGATGGCCGGCAGAAAGGCGCAGATTTTGTAGACGAAGCCGATGCTAGTCCAGTCCGCGATCTCGCCAAGCACGGCGGCGCCGATGCCGCCGAGGCCGAAGGAGAGGCCGAAGAACAGGCCCGCCACGGCGCCGATATTGCCGGGCATCAGCTCCTGCGCATAGACGACGATCGCCGCAAACGCCGACGACAGGATCAGGCCGATCATCACGCTGTCGACCGCCGTCCAGAACAGGTTGAGATGCGGCAGGAGCAGCGTGAACGGCAGGACGCCGATGATCGAGCCGGAAATGACGAATTTGCGGCCGAACCGATCGCCGACCGGGCCGCCGATGAACGTGCCGACCGCGGCGGCGGCGAGGAAGACGAAGAGATAGAGCTGCGAATCCTGCACCGACACGCGGAACGTGCTGATCAAGTAGAACGTGTAATAGCTCGACAGGCTCGAAAGGTAGAAGACTTTCGAGAACATGATGACGACCAGAATGGCCATCGAGCGCTTCACGATGGAGCGCGGCAATGGCGAGGCTTTCGCCGCATGCGCGTGCTTGGCCGCCGGGCCGCGCCTGGCGTACCATAGGCTGACGCGGCTCAAGATAGCGACCGCGGCGAGGGCGAGCGCGGTGAACCAGAGGACCGAGCGTTGCCCGTAAGGCACGACGATGAAGGCGGCCATCAGCGGCCCGAGCGACTGGCCGAAATTGCCGCCGACCTGAAAAAGCGACTGGGCGAAGCCGTGCCTTCCGCCCGAAGCGGCGCGGGCGACGCGCGAGGCCTCCGGATGGAAAATCGCCGAGCCGATCCCGATCAGCCCGACCGCGACCAACAGCGTCAAATAGGCGTCGCCATAGGCGAGCACGCCGAGGCCGCAAAAGGTGAAGACCATCGCGACCGGCAGCGAGAAGGGCTTCGGCCGGCGATCGGTGTAGAGGCCGATCAGCGGCTGGAGCAGCGAGGCGGTGACCTGGAAGGTGAAGGTGATCAGTCCGGTCTGGAAGAAAGTCAGGCCGAACTCGTTGCGGAACACCGGATAGAGCGCCGGCGCCAGCGACTGCATCATGTCGTTGAGCATATGCGAGACGCTGACCGCCAGGATGATCGCGACCGTCGTCGTCTCGGCTGCGCGGATCGGCGCGGCCAAAGCCGGCGCTTCGCGCGCCGTTTCGGTCGTGTCTTGGACAGTGCTCATTTCAGGCGCCCGTCGCCGGTTCGGATGCGACGCTGCAGGAGCGCCTAAATTAGAATCATCAAGGCGCTTGAAATAATCCGCAAAAGGCTGCCGCGCCACTGCCGATAGGGCATGACCCCCATGCGGCGCAGCGCCGGCTTTGGCCGGCGCGGTCAACAAGCGGCGCGCGGCGCGCCGCTCTTTATTTCGGCGCGAGCACCATGGTCATCTGCCGCCCTTCCATGAGCGGCTCGGCCTCGACCTTGGCGAAGGGCCCGGTCTCGGCGCGGACCCGGTTGAGCAGCTTGAAGCCGAGATCCTGGTGCGCCATTTCGCGGCCGCGGAAACGCAAGGTCACCTTGACCTTGTCGCCTTCCTCGAAGAAGCGGCGAACGGCCCGCATCTTGACCTCGTAATCATGGTCGTCGATGCCGGGGCGCAGCTTGATTTCCTTGATCTCGACGACCTTCTGGCGCTTGCGCGCCTCGGCCGCCTTCTTCTGCTCGAGGAAACGGAATTTGCCGAAATCGAGAATCTTGCAGACTGGCGGAGTGGCGTTGGGGACGATTTCGACAAGATCGAGCCCGGCCTCGTCGGCGAGCTGCAACGCATCCGCTATAGGCATGGCGCCGCGATTGTGACCGTCGGCGTCGATTAATTGAACTTCCCGCGCCCGTATTTCGCGGTTGGTTAGCGGTCCCCCTTTCTCTGGAGTCGCTACGGCCTTCATGGGACGACGAATGGCTTATCTCCTGTTGCTGTTGACACGAATGAAGGATGTTTGGCGCTTCTAACGCGACAAGCCCCGCGGCGCAGGGCTGCGAGGGCTGTCAAGCACGATGATTCATGGATTGTATGGCGAAGTCAATCGCGCGCCGGATCGCTGCTAACAAGGGGCGGCTGCCGCGGTTTCAATAGAATTGCCGCGGTCCGTAGAGACGAGTGCGTGCGAGAAGTTAATTCTGTTTTTCCGAAAATCGGACTGGACATTCCCTTTTGTTCCTGGTATGTTCTCAAGTCCTGGGCAGAAGGGCGAGAACTTGACCCACGCATTTCGTTTGTCGGCGCGCGGCAAAGGCGGCGTCTTTTGCGATGACGGCGGCGCTTTCGTCGGCGCCATTCCGTTGCTCGCTCGAGCGCGGAGGAACGACAAAGACGAATGGCGACCTCGCGATTGCGACGATCTCTCCCAGGACATGAGCGCGCAGTACGGCCTACCCATCGACATGTCGTCCAAGAGGGGCGGTCTGACAGTCATCGCGAAGGCGCTCAACGAAGGCGATGTGGTCCGAGCCCAAATCGCCACCTTGCTGCTCAGCTTCCCTGATCCGCCGTCCCTTTCCAAAGGCGCACCTTCGCGCCAGGAGATGATCAGGCTCGCTTGCGATCTTCGCCGGAGCAACCTTCTCAAAGCCGATTGGGACCCTGACGAGCACCCTCGCTGGCCCGCTGGAAGCGCCGACGGAAAGGGCGGAGAGTTCGCGCCCAAAGGGGAAGGGGGCGAAACCGGCGCTTCGCCGATTTCGCAAGCTGACGCGACCGGCCGCGTAGCCTCAGACGATCATCGACAGGACAGAGCCGATCCGGATACGCGCGTTCAACTCGCCGATGCTGGCCTCAGCGACGCTTCCGACGATCCTACGGCCCAAGCGGCCGCGCGCGCGGCCGAGGCGCAGCGCAACGCGAGCGCTCAAACAAGACCTGCCAACAGCGAACACGGAGGTTTCTGGCAGAGGCTCGGGTCGGAGCTGTCGGAAGAAACAAAGGCCTTGCTCGTCGAGATCGGCCAAGCTCAAATCGAGCAAAGCGACGCCGAGCTCGCCACGGCCACTGCCCAGGTCAACGCGATCACGCATGCGGCGCAGGCCTTCGCCGAATTTCGCGCGCAACCGTGGCTCGGCCCCGACGGGCGCCCCATGCGAGTTCCTGTCATCAACCCCGAAGATCTTTCCCCCGAAGCAGCTCTGATGGGGCCTATGCTGCACGATCTAAATGATCCGCCTATGCGTCCCGCCACGAATGCCGACTGGATTGATCCTCTGGTCAACTTGGTCTCCCTCGGGGCCACGATCGCTGGACCGGCGCTGAGATTGGCGGCTCCTGCCGCGGAGGCGATTGATGGGGTCGAGGCGTCGGCGAATGCAGCCGAAGGCGCGTTTGAGACGACTAGAGGCGTCGCAGTCAGCGGCGGTCGAGCCATTGATCGAGCCGCCAGCTACGAAACCGGTGTGCGGAATCTATACGGCGACTTGCCCATTAGCCAACGTGGGTTTGAGTTTGTCCGAGATGGTAGGAAAGTAAGCGGCGTCGCCGACGGCATCATCTCGATAGATGGGGAGCTGACAGCGGTCGATGCGAAATACGTCGACGATTGGGTCACCTCATTGAGGAACCCGGCAAGTGAAATTGGCGGCGAGCCATGGGCTGCGGACGAGCAACAGAAAATGATACAACAGGCCAAAGCATATTCCCTGAACTTCCCCGCTGGCGCTATATTTCATACCAATAGCGTCGATCTGGCCGCCCATTATACGAACGTTTTCCGAAATTCCGGCGTTAGAAACTTTCGGTTCGTGATAACGCCTGCAACGGAGATAAGTAAGGCCATGCCAAAAAGTTATATGGAGCATATTCTCGGCGTTGAGTTTGAGCACGAAAGAAAGGTTCCGGGGACTAGGCCGGGCGAGGAGGCTTCCGTTCGGTACGTTTCGTTCGACGATCCGGCGTCTATTCCGAGATTGTTCCATGAAGTTCTCAATAAGCCTGAGCCCTACCTCATGGACGGGGGGGCAATTCTCGAGGGCACGAAACTGGAGCTTCCGGACGGCAGCCATTTTTTTGCGATACAGGTTACCTACGATATCGAAGGATGGCGCAAACAAGTCGAGCTCGGCGCCAAAGCGCTCGGCCGGGCCACCGCGAAAGTGCTAGGCGGCGACGTCATCGTTTCCGACGGACGCTCGTACCCCTTGTCGAGCTGCAAGATAGAGTTCGGATAACCTTCTGTGTGCAGGTTGATGGACTTCGAGCGTCCGCATTCATTGATTTGAGCAACTTGATACGACCGCGCTTGCGCACCAACTCGATCACCATGCGCTCGCCCTCTGCTTTATGGCCTTGTCCCCGGCAATTCGAATCGACCGAGATGCTGCCTTCTGGTTGATTTCGAGCGGCCGGCGGCCGCAGTCAGACTCAAAGCTCCGGCAGCGGAGAAAAGCGCGCTGTCACTGTAGTCGTTAGTCTAGAGAGGCGCGCGTTGGCGCTGGAGACCCTCTCCCCCGGGCGCGAAGCGGAACGGGGAGAGGTACGGAGAGGGGCCGGTCGCTCGAAATACCCACCCTCGGAGCTACGCGACAAGCCCCTCTCCGCTGCGCGGTGCTTTCGCGGAGGAGGAGGGGCGGGCGCCAAGCGCGAGGTACAGCCCGACGGCGGCGAAGACGACGAGTCCGCCGGCGATTGTCGCGCCGCTGGGCGTTTCGCTGAAGGCGAGCCCGACCCAAAGGGGCGCCAGCGGCGCGTCGAGCGAGCCGATCAGCGCCGTCTCCACGGCCGGCAGATAGCGCGCGCCGAGCGCGAACAGACTGATCCCGAGGGCGGAGTTGGCGAGGCCGAAAAGCGCGAGCAGGACGAGTTCGCGGCCGGAAACGGCGAGCGGATGGCCGAACGGCCAGCAGATCAGCGCGCTGATGATGGCCGAGAGGGCCGCCGCGGGAAGGGACGGAATGTTCGGAAAGCGGCGCGCTATGACCATGATCGCCGCCATGCAGAGGGTCATGGCGAAGGCGATGGCGTCGCCGAGCCAGCCGCCCTCCGCGCTGAGGCCGGCCATGATCGCGACGCCGGCGAAAGCCGCGGCGCTGGCGGCGAGCGCGGAGCGGCTGGGCCGCTCGCGCAAGATGAGCCAGCCAAGGCCGGCGGCGACGAAAGGCACGGTCGCATAGATGACCGCCGCATGGGCGACGGTGGTCAAGGTCAGCGAGACGATGAACAGGATCATCGCGAGGGCTGAGACCGCCGCAAACAGCCAGCCGGCTCGGCCGATCGCCAATGAAAATCCCGCCGGCCGACGCAAAGCGGCGCCGGCGACCGCGATCCCGACGCCGCCGAAAAGGCCGCGCCAGGCGAGCAGGGTGAAGGCGTCGAGCGGGATCAGCCGGGTGAAATAGCCCGCTGTGCTCCAGGCGACGGCCGACGCCGTCACCAAAGCAAGGCCGAGGCGGTAATTGGGCCGGCTCATCAGGCTGATCCGATTGTGGCGATCGAGGACGGGGCCGCCTCGCGGCGACGATAGGCGCGCCCTCTGACAGATTATGGCGGGAGAAGGCGATTCGCGAACGATCGGAAATGATCAATGCCGGCGCGGCTTGATGATCACGACCTGAACCGCGCCGAAATCGTCGCCGGCGTCTCGCTCGAGGCGCTGCGCCAGGCGCGTCCAGCTAAAGGCCAGTTCGAGAAAAGCGGCGCAAGCATTCTCGTCCGACGCGTGGAGCGCCGCCTCGATGCAGCCGCGCGCATGGCGGCGATAATCGCCGGCCCGGTCAGGAGGGCGATAATGTTCCGGCACAATCCACTCGTAAGCCCCGTTGGGGCGGGAAATAAATATGACGGCTGGATTGTTCCGGCCGCGGCCGAAATTTGGATTGACGCCTGCTCACGGCGCCAAAGCGCAGGCCTTCCGTTCGGCGCTCGGGCTGCGGCCGAAATGCTCG
>DATGLU010000616.1:0-6923 GCA_035294045.1 Roseiarcus sp.
CGTCGATTGCGGCCTCGCTTTCGTGCGATTGCGGAAAAGCCACGCTGGCCGGCGCCTCGGCGCCGTAAGCCAGAGCGGGAGCGTCCTCGCCGGACGGCGGCGGCGCCTCCGGCTGCTCGTCGCCGCGGCGCGGCCGATTGCGGTCGCGCCCGTCGCGCCGCCATCCGCCCGAGCGCCGGCCGAAATCGCCGCGGCGGGGCCCCTCGGCTTCGTCGCGCGAGCGTGCGCCTTGCTCGCCGTCGATTTCGGCGACGGCGGCAAGGCCGGCGTCGGTCGGCTGCGGCGCGTCGGCGCTGCTGACATCGCCCGGCTCGCGCCCGCCGCTGCGCCGCCGGCGGCGCCGCCGGCGGCGGCGCCCGCCTTCGCCGTCCTCGCGCCGCGGCGCGCCCTCGGCGCGCGGCTCCGGCCCGGCGCCCTCGTCGGCGCCCTCTGCTTCTTCTTCCTGGCTTTCGGCTTCGCTCTCTTCCTCCGTCTCGGCCTCGATCTCGTCGGCCTCTTCAACCGGCGGCGGGGAAGTCTCGCGCGCCTCGGTCTCGCCGAGCTTGACGCCGGTCGCCGGCTCGCCGCGCTCAAGCACGTGATAGATCGCGCCGGCGAGCGAATCGTCGGCGAGAACCATGATCGTGACGCCGAAGCGCCGTTCGAGATCGCGCAAATGCGAGCGCTTCTGATTGAGAATGTACAGCGCCACCTCGCCGCGGGTGCGCACGTTCAAATCATGCGTCGAGCTCTTGATCAGCGCGTCTTCGAGCACGCGCAGCACATGCAGCGCGATCGAGGCGGTGGAGCGCACGACGCCGGCCCCCATGCAATGCGGGCAAAGCACGGTCGAGCCTTCAAGCACGCCGGTGCGGATGCGCTGGCGCGACATTTCGAGCAGGCCGAAATGCGAGATGCGGCCGATCTGGATGCGGGCGCGGTCGTTTTTCAACGCGTCCTTGATGCGCCGCTCGACCGCCCGGTTGTTGCGGCCTTCCTCCATGTCGATGAAGTCGACGACGATCAGGCCGGCAAGATCGCGCAAGCGCAATTGCCGCGCGACTTCGTCGGCGGCTTCGAGATTGGTGCGAAGCGCGGTGTCCTCGATATTGTGCTCGCGCGTCGAGCGGCCGGAATTGACGTCGATGGCGACCAAAGCCTCGGTCTGGTTGATGACGAGATAGCCGCCCGATTTCAGCGTGACATGATTGGAGAAGAGGGCGTCGAGCTGCGCCTCGACCCCGGCTTTGGCGAAGACAGGCTGCGGATCGCGATAGAGCTGCACGTTCCGGGCGTGGCTCGGCATCAGCAGGCGCATGAATTCCTTGGCTTCGCGATAGCCTTCTTCACCCGCGACCATCACTTCGTCGATGTCTTTGTTGTAGAGGTCGCGAATGGCCCGCTTGATCAGGGAGCCTTCCTCATAGACGAGGGTCGGCGCGGTCGAGGCGAGCGTCTTCTCGCGCACTGTCTCCCACATGCGCAGCAGATATTCGAAATCGCGCTTCACCTCGGCCTTGGTGCGCATCGCGCCGGCGGTGCGCAAGATCACGCCCATGCCCTCCGGCACGTCGAGATCCTGGGCGATCGATTTCAGCCGGCTGCGGTCGGCGCTGTTGGTGATCTTGCGCGATATGCCGCCGCCGCGCGCCGTATTCGGCATCAGCACGGAATAGCGGCCGGCGAGGGAAAGGTACGTGGTGAGCGCCGCGCCCTTGTTGCCCCGCTCTTCCTTCACGACCTGGACCAGCAGCACCTGGCGGCGCTTGATCACCTCTTGGATCTTATATTGCCGGCGCAGCCGCGGCGGGCGGCGCGGCAATTCCTCCATCGCGTCGCCGCCGACCTGCTCGACGGGTTCGCCTTCCTCTTCGTGCTCTTCGTGAGCGGCGCGGGCTTCCGGCGCAATCTCCTCGCCGCCGTCGAGCGTCGTCACCTCGCTGCGGTCGTCGTCGTGATTGTCCGCTTCCGCCGCCTCTTCGTCATGCGGCGCTTCGTCGTGGCGCGGATGATCGAGCGCTTCAGCGTGGACCTCGACCTCGCTTGCATGGGCCTCGCCCTCGCCCTGCGCTTCCCCGGCGACGATCTCGCCGGCCTCGGCTGAAGCGGCTTCGGGCTCGGCGCGCTCGGCAAGGCCGGTCGTTTCGGCCGGCTCGGGCTCAGCGAAGGACGCCGCCACGGGCTCGCTGGCCTCCTGAGCGGCCGGTGCGACGTCGCCGAACGCCGCTTCGGCTTCCGACGTTGTCGGCTGATCGAAATTCGGCTCGGCGGTCGGCGCCGCCTCTTCGCCAGCGGCGCTTGAGGCCTGACCGTCGAATTCGGCCGGCTCGGTGACGCGCTCGTCGCCTTGCGCGCGCAATTCCGCTTCGTGGCGACGCGGCCGGCGATGGCGCCGGCTGCGCCGGTCGCTGCGATTCTCCTCGTTCTCCTCCTCGCCATGGGCGCGCTCTTCCTCTTCGAGCAGCGCCTGCCGGTCGGCGACGGGGATTTGGTAATAGTCGGGATGGATTTCCGAGAAGGCGAGGAAGCCGTGGCGATTGCCGCCGTAGTCGACGAAGGCGGCCTGCAGGGACGGTTCGACCCGGGTGACCTTGGCGAGATAGATATTGCCGCGCAGCGGCTTCTTATTAGCGGATTCGAAGTCGAATTCCTCGACGCGATTGCCGCGAAGCACCACGACCCGGGTCTCTTCCGGGTGGGATGCGTCGATGATCATTTTGTTGGCCATGTTGAACTCTTTGCGGCCGCGCGGGCGCCGTCGGCGACGCTTCGAGGAAGCGTCTGCCGGCGCTCAAAAGGCGGCCTCTGTTGGATCGGGATGAGGGAAAGCGATGGGGTAGGGCAGCAGCGCCGGCCCGGCGGGCGGCGTCGCGCTGGCCCGCGCCGCGGGAAAGCGATCCGTCGCGCGCTTTGCGAAGCGCGGGAGCGGGGCTTTCCAGGGATCGGACGGGCATTGCGCACCAGTTCACTGGCGGAGCCTTATCCTCGTCGCCAATCGAGGGGCGCCGTCAAAAGCGCCGTCGCTTCGCGGGTCCAAAGCGCAAAACTCCAAAAAGGAGAGGCGCTTAAGGCGGCAGACAACGCGTCCGCCGGTTTTGCAGTCCCGCTCGGGCTGGATCCGGAACGCCGTCGCCGATTCCGTGGCGCCGACAAAAGGCCAGGAAGGCGTCGTAAACGGATTCGAGCCGCATCGAAGCAGCGATCTACATATGGAAGACCGGCAAGCTTGGCAAGGCAATTCCGCCGCTGTGGCGGTGCTGCAACAGAGCGAACGATTGCGCGCCGGCCTGGTTATTCCCCGTTAACCCTGGCCGCCTTATGGCTTAGGGATCGGGCGCCGGCGGCGACGCCGCCGACTTTGGTCGTTTCCGGAATGATTCACGAGAGGCGCGCGGGCGACGCGATGAAAGCGTTGAGACAAAAAGCCGTGCGCCTGATCGGCGCGGGCTTTGCCGCCTTCGCTTTTATTGGTTTCGCTTCGCCGCCGGCCGCGGCGGCGGATCAGTCGACGATTCCGGTCGCGGTCGCGGCCCGGCTTGTCGAATATACGGGCGGCGCGCGGTTGACGTTCGACCTTTCCGCCCCGGTCGAAGGCCGCGCTTTCGCCTTGGCCGATCCGGATCGCATCATTATCGACGTTCCGGAAGTCAATTTTCAGATCGATCCGGCGATCGGCCGGCCGCAACAGGGCCATGCGGCGTTGGGCGCGCTCGTCAAATCCTTCCGGTTCGGGCTGCTCGGGCCGGGCAAATCGCGGATCGTCATCGATCTCAACGGCCCGGCGCAGGTCGAGCGGCTGTCGACGGTGGCGATCGCCAAGGGCGCCCAGGCGGCGCGCCTGCAGATCGATCTCGGCCATTGCGCGCCGGCGGTCTTCCTGCAGAGCGTGAAAGAGGCCGAGCAGGCGCCGCCCGCAGCCAGCGCGGCGCCGCCGAGCGAGGCCGCGCCGGCGGCCGGGCCGCCGGTCATCGTGCTCGATCCTGGCCATGGCGGCATTGACGGCGGCGCCTATGGCGCCGGCGTGATCGAAAAAACCGTCGTTTACGATTTTTCCGAGGAGCTGCGGCAAAAGCTCGAAGCGGAGCATCGCTATAAGGTGGTGATGACGCGCAATGGCGACGAATTCGTCTCGCTCGCCGACCGCGTACGCATTGCGCGCGAGGCCAACGCCGCCTTGTTCATCTCGATCCACGCCGACAGCCTGCCCGAAACCGCGGATGTTTCCGGCGCAACTGTCTATACGCTCGCCGATCGCGCCTCGGACGCCGAGGCCGCCCGCGTCGCCGAGCATGAGAACGCCGCCGACAAGGAGGCCGGGGTCCAGCAAACGCCCGACGATCCCGGCGTCGCCGACATTCTCTTCGATCTGAAGCGCCGCGAGTCCCGCACCTACGCCCATATGTTCTCGCGCGGCGTGGTCGGCGAGTGGCGCTCGGCCGGCCGCCTCAACCGCAATCCCGAGCGCTCGGCCGGCTTCGTGGTGCTCAAAGCGCCGGATTTTCCTTCGGTTCTTCTGGAGCTTGGCTACCTTTCCAACCGCCAGGACGTGAAAGCGTTGACCTCGCCGGACTGGCGGGCTAAGGCGACGAGCGCGCTGGTTGCGGCGATCGACCATTTCTTCGCCGCGCAAACCGGGCCGGAGCCGGAAGCGGTCGCGGGAGCGCCCGCCGCCTCGACCCCGGCCATCGCCCATGCGCCGCAAGCCGACGATAAGAGCGGCCATTGAAAGCGCGCCTTACGAAAGGCGCCTGGCGAGCTTGCCGCGATCGCAACACAAATCGATCGTTTGATGGGTTGAGCCGATTTTGAGTCGCAAGCGAAGGCCGGCGGGGAAGGGTTGATTTTGGAATGATAAGGCGGTTCGCCCGGCTGATCGGCTTTCTGTTCGCGACCGCGGCGATCGTTTTCGTCATCGCCGCCGCCGGCATTGCCGCGGTCATCTGGAAATACGAACAGGATCTGCCCGACTACACGCAATTGCAGAATTACGAGCCGCCGGTGATGACGCGCGTGCACGCCGCCGACGGCAGCCTGCTCGCCGAATATTATCACGAGCGCCGGCTCTATCTGCCGTCGAGCGCCATCCCGCCGCTGGTCAAGAACGCGTTCATCGCGGCCGAGGACAAGAATTTCTACGTTCACCACGGCTTCGATCCGGAAGGAATCCTGCGCGCGGCTTTCGTCTTCCTGCAGGGCTCGAAACATGTGCAGGGCGCCTCGACCATCACCCAGCAGGTGGCCAAGAACTTCCTTCTGAGCAACGAGCGCACGTTCGACCGCAAGATTCGCGAAATCCTGCTGTCGATGCGCATCGAGCAGGCTTATTCGAAAGACAAAATCCTCGAACTCTATCTCAACGAAATCTATCTCGGCCTCTCCAACTACGGCGTCGCGGCGGCTGCGCTCAACTACTTCAACAAGTCGGTGAACGAGCTGACGATCGCCGAAGTCGCCTATCTCGCCGCTCTGCCCAAGGAGCCGAGCGCGCTGCATCCGTTCCGCAATCACGAGCGCGCCGTCGACCGCCGCAATTACGTGATCGGCCGCATGGAGGAGGACGGCTACATCACCGCCGAGCAGGCGCGCAAAGCGCGCGCCGAGCCGCTCGTCGTCAGTCCGCGCGTGCTGACGCCGAACGCGATCGCCGCCGGCTATTTCGCCGAGGAAGTGCGCCGCGAGCTGCTCGAGCGCTATGGCGAGCAGAAGCTCTATGAGGGCGGCCTGTCGGTCCGCACCACGCTCGATCCGAAATTGCAATTGATGGCGCGCAAGGCTCTGGTCGACGGCCTCGTCCATTACGACGAGGCGCATGGTTGGCATGGCGTCGTCAAAACGATCGATCTCGGCCAGGATTGGGGCCTCGCTCTCGCCGACATTCCGCAACTCGGCGACGTCAAGCCCTGGCGCCTGGCGGTCGTGCTCGACGCCAACGACATTTCGGCGCGGATCGGCCTGCAGCCGGAGCGCGACCGGGCGGGCGATGTCGGTCCCGAGCGCGAGACCGGATCGATCACGATCGAAGGCTCGAAATGGACCGGCAAGCGGCCGAACAAGCTGATGAAGCCGGGCGATGTCGTCTATGTCGAGCCGATCGCCGGCAAGACCGGCGAATACCGGCTGCGCCAGATACCGGAAGTCTCCGGCGCCTGCGTCGCAATGGACCCGTTCACCGGCCGCGTTCTCGCCATGGTCGGCGGCTTCTCCTTCGATCAGTCGGAATTCAACCGCGCCACCCAGGCGATGCGCCAGCCGGGCTCGTCGTTCAAGCCCTTCGTCTACGCCGCAGCGATCGATAACGGCTATACGCCGTCCTCGATCATTCTCGACGCGCCGATCGAGATCGATCAAGGCAATGGCGAAATCTGGCGGCCGGAAAATTTCGAGGGCAAGTCGGAAGGCCCGCACACGCTGCGCTTCGGCATCGAGCATTCGATCAATCAGATGACGGTGCGCCTCGCCCGCGACATCGGCATGCCGCTGATCGTCGAATACGCCAAGAAGTTCGGCATTTATGACGACATGCCGCCGCTCCTCGCCATGTCGCTCGGCGCCGGCGAGACGACCGTGCTGCGCATGGTCACCGGCTATTCGATGTTCGACAATGGCGGCAAGCGCATCAAGCCGACCTTGATCGATCGCATCCAGGACCGCTGGGGCCACACGATCTACCGCCACGACGATCGCATCTGCCAGGGCTGCGACGCCGAGAAATGGGACAATCAGGACGAGCCTAAGCTGATCGACAAGCGCGAACAGGTGATCGACCCGCTGACCGCGTACCAGATCACCCACATCATGGAGGGCGTGATCAAGCGCGGCACCGGCATCGCCATTTCCGAGCTTCACCGCACCCTCGCCGGCAAGACCGGCACGACCAACGAGGCGAAGGATTTGTGGTTCGTCGGCTATTCGCCGGACCTCGCTTTCGGCGTCTTCATGGGCTA
>DATGLU010000617.1:0-2135 GCA_035294045.1 Roseiarcus sp.
GACGACTTCGCTGGGCCGGATGTCGAAATCGACGCCATGCAGAATATGGGATTCGCCGTACCAGGCCTGGAGTCCCGCCACGGCGAGGAGCGGTTCGGCGGCGGCGCGCGCCGCCGGGCGCGAGGCGAGCGCCGCGTCAGGCATGGCCGACCCCCATATAGGCCTGCCGCACCTCCTGATTGCTGGAGACCGCGGCGTAATCGCCCTCGGCGAGCACCTGGCCGCGGGTCAGCACGGTGATGATGTCGGAAAGGTGGGCGACGACCTGCAGGTTGTGCTCGACCATCAGGATGGTGCGGTTCGCCGACACGCGCTTGATCAAGGCCGCGATGCGGTCGACATCCTCATGGCCCATGCCGGCCATCGGCTCGTCGAGCAGGAGCACTTTCGGATCAAGCGCCAGCGTGGTGGCGATCTCCAAGGCGCGCTTGCGGCCATAGGACATTTCGACGGCGATCGTATCGGCGAAATCGGCGAGCCCGACATCGGCGAGCAATTCGCGGGCGCGGCCGTTGAGCCGGTTGAGGACGCTCTTGGAGCGCCAGAAATCGAACGAGTCGCCGCGCTTGCGCTGCAGGGCGACGCGTACGTTTTCAAGCGCCGTCAGGTGCGGGAAGACCGCCGAAATCTGGAACGAGCGGACAAGGCCGAGGCGGGCGACCTCGGCCGGCCGCAAGGCGGTGATGTCGCGCCCGTCATAGACGATTCGCCCGCTGCTCGGATTGAGGAATTTGGTCAGCATGTTGAAGCAGGTCGTCTTGCCGGCGCCATTCGGGCCGATCAAAGCGTGGATCGAGCCGCGGCGCACCTTGAGATTGACGTCCTTGACCGCCGAGAACCCGCCGAATTCCTTGCTCAATCCCTCGGTGAGGAGGATGTGATCCTCGCTCATTCCGCTCGCCTGGCCGCGCCCATCAAATTCCTCCCAACTCTAAATGTTTTCTTGCATCTTTCACGCGACCCTATACGCGTCAAGACTGTTTTATCTAAGCATTTCGTCTTGCGCATCAGGATTTGCGCCGACGAGGCGAGCGTCAAAACGCCGCTTTATCCCGCGCGCGGCCGACTTTGTTCCCCTGGCCGGCAAATCGCCTTCAGCGTCAAACCGGCTGGCGATTGTGCAGGCGGCGCTCCCAATCGAGCGCTTGCCGGACGATCTCGGCAAGGTCGTCGCGTTGCGGCCGCCAGCCAAGCGCGGCGCGAACCCGGTCGGCCTTGGCGATGATCGCCGCCGGATCGCCGGGCCGGCGTCCCACCAGATTGACCTTGAAGTCGACGCCCGACACTTTCTTGACCATCTCGGCGACTTCGAGCACCGAATAGCCGCGGCCATAGCCGCAATTGACGGTCAGGCTCTCGCCGCCGGCGCGTAGATGCGCGAGCGCCGCCATATGGGCGTCGATCAGGTCGCTCACCTGGATATAGTCGCGCAGGCACGAGCCGTCGCGCGTCGGATAATCGACGCCATAAACATCGAGGCTCTTTTGGCGGCCAAGCGCCGTCTGGACGGCGCGCTTGATCAGATGGGTGGAGGCCGGATGCGACTGGCCGAGCCGCCCTTTCGGATCGGCGCCGGCGACATTGAAATAGCGCAGCACGACCGAGCGCAAGCCATGCGCCTTGCCGACATCCTGCAGCATCCATTCGACCATCAGCTTGGAGCGGCCATAGGGCGAGACCGGATGGAGCGGCGCGTCCTCGCTGACCGGCTCGGCGTCGGTCTCGCCATAGACCGCGGCGGTCGAGGAGAAAATGAACTTTTTGACCCCGCCTTTGACCGCCGTCTCGATCAGATTGCGTGCGTTGGCGACATTGTTGAGATAATAGCCGAGCGGATCGGCGACCGATTCCGGCACGACCAGCTTGGCCGCGAAATGGGCGATCGCGTCGATCTCGTGCTCTTCGATCAACCGGGCGACCAGCGCCTGATCGCCGAAATCGCCGACGACGAGCTTTGCGCCGGGCGGCACCGCCCAGGCGAAGCCTGTCGAAAGATTGTCGACGACGATCGGCTTTTCGCCGGAATCGACCAAAGCCAACGCCATGTGGCCGCCGATATAGCCGGCGCCGCCAGTGACCAGAACCGCCATTCTTTTCTTCCTCGCGTCCGCAACGCGCCGGACCGCCGCCCCGTT
>DATGLU010000618.1:0-2075 GCA_035294045.1 Roseiarcus sp.
TCGAGCGCCGCCTCGAGCGAAGGAAATTTTTTGCCGTCGAGCCATTGCAGCGTCTCCGGCTTAATCTTGTCCTTGAACGGCTGATAGAACGGGTCGCCGCCACCGCCAGCGCCCGGACCGCCGCCACCGGTCGTGGCGCCGCTCTCAGCACCGCCGCCGCCGCCGCCCTCCGCTGCATAGACCGGCAGGCGCAAATGACTCCTAACCAGCATGGTCCGCTCCTTGTGGCAATCGCACCTGAATGTCGGCGAGGTCGGCCGGATTGATGCGCGCTAAATCAAAAATCTCGCGCGCCGCGCGGCGGCGGCCCTCGATGATCATGATCTCGTCGGGATCGTTGGACGGCGCTGGCTCGTAGAGGAAATTGCGCATGGCGATGTCGGCGAGCGCCTTGGCGCCGATCGCGGCATACTCGGCGGCGACCTGTTGGCGGAAAAATCGATCCGGCCAGGCGACCGCAAACCAGCGGCTGATCCAGGCCTTCATTGCGTGCGTCCCTGCGCCAGCGTCTGCGCCTGATCGGCGTGCGCCACCGTGGCGTGGATGTTGGCGGCCTGCTCGGCGGCCTGCAGCTTGGCGAATTGCTGCTGCACGGCGGCGCGCTGTGCCCGCGCGGCATCGCGCTTGCGCGGATCAACCAGCAAGGTCGGATCGGAGGTGAAGCCGTCGTGGACGACCGCGACCCAATTATCGAGATCGACGTTGTCAAGCACATCGGGGCGGCCGGCCTGGGCGACCGGCAACAGCGCGCTGAGAAACTGCAGCGCGCCCTGCGCCTCGTTGACCTTGAGCATTTTCGACAGCGGCGAGCCGTATTTCACGGCGAGCGGGCGGCCGACGAGCTCGGGCGGCGGTGGATCGCCATCGAACAGCCCGGCGCGATCGAGCATGTTGAAGCGTCGCGCCACCAGCACGGTGAGGCCCTCGTTCTGCACCCGCACCAGGCCGGGGCCCATGAGCTGCAGGTCGAGTTGTTTGAGGCCGAGGAATTCCGTCGCCGTGACCTGCGGGCGCTGCGCGATCAGTTGCGACAAGCCCCAGCGAAACGCCTGGCGGATGAGGTTGCGCTTTGCCTCGGCGACTTCAAGCGTGACCGGCAAGTTCTGATTGCGCTGTAGAACGCCGAGGATTTGCTTGCCGTTCTCCTGGTTCATGGTGCCATAGAGGATGGCATTCGGCTCGATGTCGGCGGCGAGCAGCTTGGCCTTCTCGGTCGCCAATAACGGCGGCTCGGCGGCGAACTGCGCCGCCACCAGGTTGGAGCGCTCCATTTCGTTGAGCATGGCGATGTCGGCGCGCGCGGTGTGGCCCGGCCCGGTCGGATAGGGCCGGCCGGAACGCCGCTTCCAACCTGGCGCCGCATAGGGGAATTCCCAGTAGCCCTGCGCGATGTAAAAATCTTTCAGATCGGGCGAGACATAGCCGGCGGCGAACGGCATGCCGGCGCGGCCGAGCTTGCCGCGCTGATACTCCGGGTTCGGCCACACCGCATGCACGAACACCGCGCGGTTGTCGTCGCGCATCAGCTCGATTGCCTTGTCGCCGGGCCATTTGGCCTTGGCCTGGCGTCCGGTGAGGCTGAACTCGCGGTGATAGGTGTCGACCGCACCGGCGGCGTTGCGATCGATGAAGCTTTCATTGATCGGGATGGCGCGATCGTTGAATGCGCCCTGACCGACCACCTCGTCGCAGTAGAAGCCGGACCAGCCGAACGCGCCGATGTGGCCGTAGAAATCCGGTATCTCGGCATAGAATGCCGACACCGCGGGGGTGAACGACGCGAGCACCTGATTGGAGCGACGCCACAGCCACGCCTTGACCGGCTGATACTTGTCGAGCTCCTCGTCGCCGGTCGACAGATCCATCCAGCGGTTTTGCGGATTGGTCGCGTTGGTGAAGAAGCCGCCCTCGAAATCGTCGAGCGCGAGCAGCGGCGAGATGTCGTAGATCGGGCTGTCGTCGCGGCGGCGCTGGATGTGGGCATCGAAATCGCGATCGTCGGGACGGATGAGCGCCGCGATCTCACGCCAGTGCGGTTCCTCGATGGCGCGGACCTCTTTCATCCGGCCATGCCG
>DATGLU010000619.1:0-2600 GCA_035294045.1 Roseiarcus sp.
CAGACCGTTGCGGTGATCGGCGGCGGCATCGATCTTTCGGTCAGCGCGGTGATCACCGTCACGGCGATCATTCTGCCGATCCTGTCCTTCGACGCCGATACGTCCGGCCTCGGCGCGATAGCGCTTTCCCTCGCCGTCGCCGCGGGCATCGGCGCGGTCAATGGATTGGGGATCGGCTATCTCGGGCTTCCGCCGCTCATCATGACGCTCGCCATGGCGACGATCCTGCAAGGGTTGCTCGTTCTGGTCGCCGGAGGCAGCGCGATCTCGGTCAACAACGCCGCGCTGGAATGGCTCGGCTCGACGCATCTGCTGACGATCTCGGCGAGCATCCTCTTGTGGCTGATCGTGGCGGCGGTCTGTCTGTTCTGGCTGCATGGGACGCGCAGCGGCTCGCTGATTTTCGCGATCGGCACGAATCCGGTGGTCAGCAAGCTGTCTGGCGCTCCAATCCGCCGGCTCACCCTCGCGACCTATGTCATTTCGGGATTCTGCGCCGGAATCGCCGGGCTCCTCCTCTTGTCGATGAACGGCCAGGGCTATGTCGGCATCGGCGATCCGTACCTGTTGTCGTCGATCGCGGCCGTCGTGCTCGGCGGCACGTCAATCCTGGGCGGGCGCGGCAGCTATCTCGGCACGATCGCCGGCGCAATCCTGCTGGTGACGATGACCGCGCTGATCACCGTCGTGAACGCGTCGGAAGGCTGGCGCAGCGTCATTCTGGGCTGTCTCATTCTCGGCATGCTGCCGCTTTCCGGGCGCGACCAGTCGCGCTGAAGCAGGTTTCGACGAGGGAACGTTCATGGCCTCAGATTCGGCGACATCGACGGCGGCGAAGCGCGGACGTCCGACGACCCTCGCGGCGACTGTCGATTTCGACACGCCCGGCAAGCAGACAGGCTTCATCCATGTCCCCTTCTCGTCGCATGACGACGCCTGGGGCGTCATTCCCATTCCCATCGCGGTCATCAGCAATGGAAGAGGGCCGACCGTCCTGCTCGAGGGTGGCAATCACGGCGACGAGTATGAAGGGCCGATCGCGCTCGGCGAGATCATCCGCGATCTCGATCCCGGACTCGTCTCCGGCCGGCTGATCATCATTCCGGCGATCAACCTGCCGGCCGTCAAAGCGGGCCTGAGGACGTCGCCGATCGATGATCTCAATTTCAACCGCACCTTTCCCGGCGATCCCAACGGCGCGCCGACGCAGCAAATCAGCGCCTATGTCAACGACGTGCTGTTTCCGATGGCGGACGCTTTCCTCGATCTTCATTCCGGCGGGTCGTCGCTCGCCATAATCCCGAGCGCGATCATCGAGCCGGTCGACGATCCGCGCCATCAGGAGCGGAACGTCGCGGCGGTGCGCGCTTTCGGCGCGCCGATGATTGTCGCGATCGACAATCGGGGCGACACGCGGACCGCGACGTCCGCCGCGGCCCGCGCCGGATTGATCGTCGTCGGAACCGAGATGGCCGGAGGCGGAACGGTGTCGATCGACGCCCTCGCGCTCTGCCGGCGCGGCGTGCGCAACGTCCTTGCCCATCTCGGCGCGCTGCCGCCCGAAATGGCTGCTCCGCCGGCGCCCGCGCCAGTCTACACTTTGCCCGGCGCGCTCGCTTATGTGCTCGCGACCGACGACGGCGTGTTCGAGCCCTTCCACGTCAACGGCGCCGAAGTGCGCGCCGGCCAACCGGCGGGACGCATCCACAATCTCGTCAATCCTGCCCGGCCGCCGGCGGAGCTGACGTACCAGTCCGACGGCGTGCTCTACGGACGGCGCCAGCCCGGCCGGGTCAGGCCAGGCAATTGCTGCCTCGTTGTCGCACGGCCGGTTTAGAGGACAACTCGAACCGCCAACGCCGGAACGATCAGGAAGAACGAAGCGAGCAGGACCAATGAGCGGCCAGATTTTCGCAGTAATCGGCAGCCTGACCCGCGACGCGCCTTACTTTCAGGGCGCGCGCGGGCGAGGACTCACCGTCGCCGCTTTCGACGAAGCGACCGGCCGGATGACGCGCCTAACCGAAAAAAGCGGCGTCGATAATCCGACCTTTCTCGCCGTCCACGAGGGCCATCGAACCGTCTACGCCAGTAGCGAGGTTTTCGGCTGGAACGAAGGCGTCGTCTCCGCCTATCGGCTCGATCCGGCCAATGGCGGGCTTCGTTACATCAATATGCAGCCCTCCCTCGGCAGCATCATCGCGCATCACAGTCTGGATCGGACCGGACGCTTCCTGTTTGTTGCGAACTATTCGGTCTATGCCGAGCCCGACGACGATCAGCCCAACCAGGCGGTCGTCGCGCTGCCGATCCGCGACGATGGCGGCCTTGGCGCGGCGGCCAGCAGCCACGCCCATAAGGGCGCCGGCCACAACCCCGAGCGCCAGGACCGCTCCCACGCCCATTGCGTTCTGCCGAGCCCCGACAATCGCTTCGCCGTTGTCGCCGATCTCGGGACCGACGAACTCGTCGTCTATCGATTCGACGCCGCGACGGGCGCGCTGAGCCTGGCTCACGCCTTCAAGGCCGCGTCCGGGTCGGGGCCGCGCCACATCGCATTTCACCCCTCCGGCCGCTTCCTCTACGCGATCAACGAGCTT
>DATGLU010000620.1:0-2715 GCA_035294045.1 Roseiarcus sp.
GCACCACCGGATAGAAGCCCTGCAGGAAGGGCTGCTGGCCGAGCGAGCCCATCAGCGCGCCGGACTTGATCTGCTCGAGCTGCTTCGGGCCGAGATCGAAGCCATAGGCGCAGATTTTGCCGTTGAGCTTCAATTGCGAGATCGCGTCGCCGATCGCCGGCGTGACGCCGCCATTCGGGCCGAACAGGCCGACCACATCCTTGCGGCTCTCGATCAACTGCACGATCGGGCCGGCGGTAATGTCGGTGCCGACATCGACGCCGATATTGTTCGGGCCCGCGTCGACCTTGAAGTCCTGCAGGCGGTTGGCAGCCTTCAGCGCCTTCACCGTCGCCTGGAAGGCCGCAGTGACGCGATTGTTCACCTCGATATTGCCGACCGGCACGGTGTTGGGGAACAGGATCGAGCCGCCCTTGACGTTGTTCTTCAAGAGGCACTTGACGATCGCCTCGCCGCCGATCGCCGCCGCCGACGCGTCCTGGCCGGTATGGCTGATATTGTTGCGGTCATAGAGCGTGCCGTCGTACGAATTGGTCGTGGCGACGACGACGCCGCGATCTTCGAGCTTCTTGACGATGTCGTTATAGGCGCCGACCTGCGGCGTCGTCATGATCACGCCGTTGATCGTCGGATCATTGACGATCTGATTGAGGATCTGGATTTCGCGCGGAATGTCGTCGACCGCCGCTTCCGAGCCGAGCTTGATCAGGTTGATGCCGAAGGCGTTGGCCGCGACTTGCGCGCCGACATAGACCGGATCGAAAAAGCCGTTGCCGGCCGTATGGGTGATGATCGCGAAGGTGAGCGGCTTGCCGTTCTTCTTCGTGGTCGGCGCCTCCTTGGCCGCGTCCTCGAACGAATAGCCGCCGACCGCTTTATTGATGACGCCGGATTGCGCGAATGCGCCCGAGCCCCAGAGGCACGCCGTCGCCAGGACGGCAAATCCAAGAACCTTCCTCATCGATATCCCTCCCGGTTGGACACGCTCGCCCTTCGCGCGCAGGGCGCGAAGGCGGCGGTCGCCAGCCTTTTCAGGCTCGCCCGAACGAAGGTTGATCCTTCCGGGCGCGGGCACCGTAGCGGGCAATCGGCGCTCCGGGAAGAGGAATTATTACGCAAACCGAAAAAAATCCGCGGGGGGCCGCCGCTTTGTTCGGATTTATCGCGAAGTGCTGCTTGGAGGGGCGCGATTGCCGGACCCACCCGCCCTTGCTATGGCGGTTCGGTCTTTCATCGCCGGCTTCGGCGAAAACCATTTAAGGCGCAACGAGGCGCCGCTCAGGAGGCAAGAGAAATGGCTGACTTGAAAATCACCGCCGGTCCCTTCGTCTTCGACGCGCGGTTCGAAAAGGAGAACGCGCCGAAGACCTGCGCGTCCTTTCAGAGCCGGCTGCCCTTCGAAAGCCATGTGGTCCATGTCCGCTGGAGCGGCGAGGGCGTCTGGATTCCGCTCGGCGATATGGATTTCAAGGTCGGCTACGAGAACCATACGTCCTATCCGGCGCCGGGCCAGATCATCCTCTATCCCGGCGGGATCAGCGAGACGGAAATCCTCCTCGCCTATGGCGGCGTGCATTTCGCCTGCAAGATGGGCCAGCTCGCCGGCAATCATTTCATCACGCTCACTTCGGGCCTGGAGAATCTTCCCAAGCTCGGCAAAATGGCGCTGTGGGAGGGCGCGCAAAAGATCAGGTTCGAGCGGGGCTGAGAGCCTTTCGTCATTGCGAGGCGGTCACGCCGCGCGCGCGGCGGCCCGGCCGGCCAGGGCTTCTTCGACCGTCGCGATGCGGGCGAAGCGCCCGGCAAGGACGAGTTCGGTTCGGGCCTTGATCTCGCCCGGGCTCCAGCTCCGTCCGCCGGCGTCGGTCATCGCGAAAGTCAGCGTCGCCTCGCTGACAAAGTCGACCGGGTAGCCAAGGTCGGAAGCGTGGCGCGTCGTCGTCTCGCAGCATTGCTCGGTACGAATGCCTGAGACGATCAGGCGACGAACGCCGCGCTGCGTCAGCCAGACATCGAGGCCCGTGCCGACCAGCGCGCTGTGGCGGCGCTTGTGAAAGACCGCGTCCGGCTGGATCTTCAAAGGGGCGAGGGCGACGACATGGCCGGAGGCGAGGGAGAAGTCGCCGCTCTCCTCGACATGGAATATTTGCACGACCGGCATGGCGCGCGCTTTCGCGCCGTCGATCAGCGCCTGAAGGCGCTCGATGAAGCGGGGCGCGTCGGCGTCGCTCCAATAGGGCAGGCGGCGAAACGATTCCTGGGCGTCGATGACGAGCAATGCGGCGTCGGCTGACATTTTTTTGCCCCTTCAAAGCTTGTGCGATGATCATAGCCGCGGCAAGGAGCGCGGCAAATGCGTGCGGTAGGCCGGAGGCGCCGCTGTCATTCCCGCGGAAAGCGGGAATCCAGGGAGCCGCTGCGCCTCAGGACTGACACAGTCTGGATTCCCGCTTTCGCAGGAATGACATACAGTCTGGCCATGAAAGCTCTGATCACCGGAAGCGCCGGCCATCTCGGCGAAGCTTTGGTTCGCGCCTTGCGCGGCGGCGGGCATGACGTGGCCGGCCTCGACATCCTGCCTTCGCCCTTCACGACCCATGTCGGCTCGATCGTCGACCGCTCTTTTGTCGCGCGCTGCATGCGTGGCGTCGAATGGGTTTTCCATCCGGCGACTTTGCATAAGCCGCATGTCGCGACGCATCGTCGGCAGGACTT
>DATGLU010000621.1:0-4323 GCA_035294045.1 Roseiarcus sp.
CGGACGAAACGTCGAGGCCCGGGATCGGCGCGCGCACCGAGGACGAGGTGATATTGATGATGCGGCCGAACCGGCGCTCGGCCATGCCGAACACGACCGCCTGAACGAGCGCGATCGGCGTCAGCATATTGGCCTCGATCCCGGCGAGAATGTCCTCGCGGCTCAGCGCCTTGAACGGCTTGGGCGGCGGTCCGCCATTGTTGTTGACGAGAATGTCCGGCGCGGGACAGGCGGCGAGCAGCGCCTTTCGCCCCTCCGCTTGGCCGACATCGCCGGCGATTGCGACCACTTTCGCGCCGGTCGCGGCGCGGATGTCATCGGCGGCCGCTTCGAGCGCCTTGGCGTCGCGGCCATTGATCACGACGTCGCAGCCGGCGCGGGCGAGCGAAAGGGCGCAGGCTTTCCCGAGGTCCTTGCTCGACGCGCAAACGACGGCTTTGCGGCCCTTAATGCCGAGGTCCATGTCCGCTCCGCGGGAATTGCGAGGAGACCGCAGCTTTACACCGCGGGGCGCGACGTTTGAACTCGGAAAAACGGCTCGCCAACGATGCCGCTAGGCGCCGGCGGCGATCACCAGAAGGTGAAAAGCGGCGCGCTCTGCCCGGGCGGGTCGAACCGCGAGGGAAGCACCGACTCGCCGAAGCGGCCGAACGGATGAACCAGGCCCGGATCGGTGTCGAGCGCGGTGTCGACGTAATAACGCGGCCCGGCGAGGAATTCCTGGTAGGGATCGACGGGGTAGAAGACCGGCCGGCCCGTGCGCACGACGATGTCGCCGCCGCCGACGGGCGCCGGCGCCACGCGCGCATAATGGTGATGGCGGTGATGCGGATAGCGGGTTTGCGCTTGCGCCGAGGCGCTCAGCGCGACCGCGACGCTGATTGCCGCGAGCGCAACGGCGCTCTTGCGAGAAAAATCGAATGCGCGCCGAATCATGAACGCCTCCTTGGCGGGGCCTGTCCGCTCATATGGGGGCGAAAAGCCTCTCAGAACAAGCTTAACGCCCTTTCGTCACCGTTAATTGAATGCCGCCAAGCGGCAAAGGTTCCGCCGCGTCGGCGTCCCGCGCAGCCGCTTAGTCCTATTCTCGCCACATGGCTGACCGATGAGCGGGGCAAGAATCCGCCGCGGGCGGATCGCTCAAAGGGGAAAGTCGCGCCGCATGCCCCAGCCCGCGAGGCTCAGCCTGAGATTTCCGCGGCCGACGTTGCGGGCGGTCGCCGCGCTGGCTTTCGCCGCTTTGCTCGGCGGCTGCGTCGAGAGCACGCTTGATGGCGCCGCCGACTATGTCGGCTCGGTCGGCGGCTTGATCGACCACAAGCCTGATCCGAAGCCGCGCGTAGTGCAGATTTTCATCGCTTCGACGCGCAAGGGCGAGAGCGGCGCCGCAGCCCAGCAGCTTGCCCACGGCGGGATGCGCTATGCGCTCACCACCCTGACTTTTCCGCCGGGCCACAAGCCGGGCGCGATCGAGCGGCCGATGTGGGGCGCGGGCGACCCGCAAAGGGACATCATGGTCGCCGGCCGGCGCGAGCTCGATCCCGACGAATTCAAGGCCGAGTTCGCCTCCCATATTTCGGGGCGCATTGGCGTCAATCGCGACGTGCTGATTTTCGTGCACGGCTTCAACACGCCCTTCGCCGACGCCCGCTGGCGCGCCGCCCAGATCGTCGCCGACAGCCATTTCGGCGGCGTGCCGATCCTCTTCACTTGGCCGTCGCGCGGCGGCTTGCTGAGCTACGCCTCGGACAAGGACAGCGCCATGGCCTCGCGCGACGAATTGCAGGCTTTGCTCGAAGAAGTGTCCAAGACGCCAGGCGTCGGGAAAATCCACATCCTCGCCCACTCGATGGGCGGTTGGCTGGCGATGGAGGCGCTGCGGCAGGCTTCGATCGCCAATGATCGCGATCTCGGCGGCCATCTTGGCGACGTGATGCTGGCTTCGCCCGATATCGATCTGGAAGTCTTCGGCCAGCAAATGGCGCGCATCCGGCCGGCCAAGGTCACGGTTTTCGCGACGTCGAACGATCGCGCTTTATCGCTGTCGAGTTGGATCGCCGACGACCGGCCGCGCGTCGGCGCCGTCAACGCGGCCAAGCCGGAAGACCGGGCGGCTTTGGAGAAGCTCGGCGTCAAGGTCTACGACCTTTCCGCCTTTTCCGACGGCTTCATCGATCACGGCATCTATGCCGATACGCCGGACGTTCTCCATGCGATCGGCGCGCAACTGACCGCGCCGCGGCCCGCCGACGCCGACAAGGTCTCGATCATCGACGCGCGCAGCGACGCCGGGCCGGATCCCGCCCCTGCCCCGCTAGCCGCCGCGCCGCCCAACCCCTCGCCGGCCGCACCGAAGGACGCGGTCCAGGTGACGCCCCTCGCCTCCCCGGCGAAATGAGCGACGCGGCGCATTAAGGATAACGGCGGCGGTAGTGACGGCGGACGCCATGCCGCATCCTGGCGACGCACCGGTCCGCGGCCCTCACTTCCTGGGGACTGTAATGCTCGACGGCGTAGCGCCGGGCCGAAGCATAGCCGTATTGGGCGATGGCTTGCCGGACCTGCTCCCAATAGGATTGCGCGAAGGCGAGATCGGTCGTCAGCAGGACGAGAGCGAGGGCGGCGAGAAGCCTTATCATTGCGGCTGCCTCCTTATTTTCGCGATGCGGCCGCCGTCATGGGGAAGACGGCGCTCGCCCGCCCCCTCGGCCGCGGTGAATAGAAACGAAGTTTTTGGGCAAACGTTCCATAATTGGGCGGGAGACGGCCGGCGTGGCGGGCGACACAAGCTCGCGTTACGGGGTTGTCCGGGAAACGCGCCGCTCTCGCAGCGCGAAAGCCCTGCAAGAGAACAGCCTGACGCCGGTACTTTCGACGGCGCGGCCACGCCTTCCGATCGCCGTCAACCCGCGATAGCGCCCCCACGGTACGTGCTAAACAAACATCCATTGGCGCGGCGCTATGACGGGTCGTTCGCTTCGCTCCGGCCCTGCGGGTGATTGCGACCGGCCCGCGTGGCTTATTAGCGACGCTGGGGATTTCCGCCTCGAGGCCTGTACCTCACACCGCGCTCGCCTCATCGAGCGCCTTCATGTCCGTCGGCGGCAGGCTCAGCGAGGCGGCCTTGATCAGGCTTTCGAGCTGGTCGAGATTGGTCGCGCTGGCGATCGGCGCAGTGACGCCGGGCCGCGCCATCAGCCAGGCGAGAGCCACTTCGGCCGGCTTCGCCGAAAGCCGGCGCGAGACTTCGTCGAGCGCGTGCAGGATGCGCCGGCCGCGCGCGTTCAAATAGGCTTTCACGCCGCCGCCGCGCGGACTTTGGCCGAGATCCGCCTCGCTGCGATATTTGCCGGAGAGAAAGCCCTTGGCCAGGCTGAAATAGGTGACGACGCCGATCTCCTCGGCCATGCAAAGCTCGCGCAGCGGCCCGTCGAAAGAACCGCGGTCGTAGAGGTTGTATTCCGGCTGCAGCGCTTCGTAGCGCGGCAAGCTATTGCGTCGGGCGACGGCGAGCGCGGCGGCGAGCTGCTCGGCATTGAGATTGGACGCGCCGATGAACCGTACCTTGCCCTTCTCGAGAAGCTTGGCGTAGCCGGCGAGCGTCTGCTCGTACGGCGTGTCCGGGTCTGGCCAATGCGATAGATAAAGGTCGATCGCTTCGAGCCCGAGCCGCTTCAGCGAAGCCTCGCAGGCGTCCTCGATATATTTCGGCGACAGGCCTTTCTTGCCCGGCCCCATCGGCGAGCCGACCTTGGTGATGACGATCACGCGGTCGCGCGCGCCGCGCGATTTGATCCATTCGCCGATGATCGTCTCGGATTCGCCGCCCTTATTGCCGGGCGCCCAAGCCGAATAGACATCGGCCGTATCGATCGCGTTGAATCCCGCCTCGACGAACCGGTCGACAGTTCGAACGAGCGCGCCTTATCGGCCGTCCAGCCGAAAACATTGCCGCCGAAGACAAGCGGCGCGATCTGAAGATCGGTGCGGCCGAGACGGCGGTATTGCATGGAAAGCTCCAAACGGGCGGGAATGGAAGGGCGCGATAAAGCGTGGTCTCTACCTTATCAGCCACCCGGCGCCTTTTGTCTTCACATTCGCGCCACGAACGCCAGCGCCGCGCCCTGACCGGCCCGCGCGCTGCGCAAGGCATTGTTGACTTTTCTGCAAGGCGGGCGCGAGATACCCTTTAAGCGGGCGCCGCCTGCAGACCGTAACAGGGAGAGGACTCGCCCCACCCGACGGAGGCGCCAAATGGCGGCTCGCCGACTACCTGGAACTCTTGCGCGCGCTTTCCTCGCGTTAACTCTGTTTGTCGTCGTC
>DATGLU010000622.1:0-2626 GCA_035294045.1 Roseiarcus sp.
TTGAAGGATGGTGCCGAAGGCGCCGTGGATATGGCCGACATGCGCCTCGTCGAGCACGGCGGCGTCAACGAGCGCCGAGGCTTTCACATTCATGGTCATGGTTCGTCTCCTTCGCCGCGTCCCGCGCGGCGCGGACGAACCGACGATCAGCCGGCGCGGCCCTTAACCGAGAGGAGCGGCTTTAATTTCAGGGTTGATCCGAACAATCCCGCTAAACCGGACTGGAGCCCGTCAGCGGGCCTACTAGGGCCGTCGTTCAACGTGGTCTCCTCTTTGATCGCCCCGCCGCACGACGCCGGAAACCTGCGCGGGCGGCGGATGGCGATGCGCCGTTTACTCCTCGGCCTTCAGGCGGCCGGGGCTGGCGGCGATGTAACGGTTGAAATTCAAAAATTGATTTCGCCGGCGAGGAGAAACTCGCAAGCAAGGTGCGGATGCGCCTCTTCGATCGTCCTGTCAACCAGAAAGTGACCGAAGCCGGGCCGAAGCCAGGGCGGCGCGAAGCCGTGCGACCGTCCTGGGCGCCGGCGCGAATCCCGGCCCGGTCAGGACTGAGCGCCGCTTGGGAGCGCTTCCGCGGCGCCGCCCTCCAAAGCCTGAGCCGCGCCTCAATAGATCCCCGGGATCATTCGCCAGGTGCGGGCGCGATAGGCCGCATATTCGGCGCCGAAATGGGAGAGCAGAAGCGCTTCTTCGGCGCGGATGCGCGCGATCAGGACGGGGATCAGCAGGGCAGCGAGCAGGAGGCCGATGATCGATCGGAACGCCAAAGCCCAGCCGAAGGACGACACAATGAGGCCGACATAGCTTGGGTGGCGGATGACGCGATAGACGCCGCTGGTGACGAGGCGATGATCCTGCTGGATCGCGACCAATCCGCTGAATCGCCGCCCGAGAACAAAGACCGGCGCGAGGCGCAGGCCGCCGCCGACGGCGAAAAGCGCGACGCCGGCCCAGCGGGCGGCGTCGCCGTCCAACGTCAGGACGTCATGCCGGTCGCACCAAGCCGGCGCATAGGCCAGCAGCAGGCTGACAATCGTGAAGGCCGCGATGACCCAGCGGTTGCCGCGGTCCTCGCGCTCGCCCGGGCTGATATTGCCGCCGGCGAAGAACGATGCGGCAAAGAGAGCGGCGCCGACAATCGTGAGGGCGATGCGCGCCGGATTGGCGAAAAAGGCGCCGGCGCCGCCAAAGCCTAAAACGGCCAATCCAAAATACAGCGCGGCGCTGATCGCAACGAGCGCGATGCGGATGAGAAGGGTCATCGCAGGTTCACTGTACAACGCTTCGCCATTGGAGGAGCGAAGCGACGGCGCAAATGGCGGATGTCGGTCGTCAGCTCCGCATCCGCAAGCCCTGCGGATCGAAAATCGGCGCGTCGAGCCGTTTCGCCGGGCGGCGCTCGCCGATGATCTCGACCTCGAACCCGCTCGCGGCCGCCGCGAGCTCTTTCGGAATATAGCCGAGCGCCAGCGATTGGCCGACGCTATGGCCATAGCCCCCGGACGTCACCCAGCCGACCACTTCGCCGTCATGCCAGATCGGCTCGTCGCCGAACGCGTCGGCGTCGAGCGCGTCGACCGCGAAAGTCTGCAGGCGCAGCTTGCCGCCGCTCTCCTTCTCGCGCGCCGCCGCCTCGCGGCCGATAAAGCCGTTCTTCTTGAGATCGACGAAGCGGCCGAGGCCGGCCTCGTAGGCTCCGTAGATCGGCCGGTACTCTTTCATCCAGGTGCCGAAGCTCTTTTCGAGCCGCATGCAGAGCAGCGCGCGCATGCCGAACTGCTTCAAGCCGAAGCGCTCGCCTTCCTTCAGCAGCAGGTCATAGAGCGCGCGCTGATATTCCGGCCTGACCCAGATTTCGTAGCCGAGATCGCCGGTAAAGGTGACGCGGCCGACCAGAGCCGGGATCATGCCGATATCCATGCGACGGAAGGACAGGAATGGGAACTTCTCGTTCGAAACGTCCTCGCGGGTGATCGCCTGGAGCAACGCGCGCGATTTCGGTCCGGCGATCGACAGACCGGGATAGTCCATCGACGCGGCGCGGATCAGAACGCCGCTCGCCGGCGCATGCCGCTCGAACCAGCGCATATAATGGCTTTCCGCCGCGTAGGAGCAGACGAGCAGGAACTTGTCATCGGCGGTGCGGCCGATGGTGAAATCGCCGATCAGCTTGCCTTGCTCGTTGAGCATCGGCGTCAGCGCCAGCTTGCCGACCGGCGGCAGCTTGTTGGCCATGACGTACGACAGGAACTCCGCCGCGCGCGGGCCCTCGACTTCGATCTTGCCGTAATTGGCGATCTCGGTCATGCCGACGCCCATGCGCACGGCGCGGCATTCCGCGCCGACATGGTCGTGCGCGTTGGAGCGGCGGAAGGTCACGTCCTCGCGCGGCGCCATGTTCTTCGGCGCGAACCAGAGCGGGTTTTCGAGGCTGCAATATTCGCCGAACACCGCGTTCTCGGCGACGAGCCGGTCATAGATCGGCGTCGTCCGCAAAGGCCGCGCGGCGGGCAGCTCCTCGTTCGGGAAGCGGATGCGGAAGCGGCGCGAATAATTCTCGCGCACCTTGGTGTTGGTGTAGGCCAAAGTCGCCCAATCGCCGAACCGCGCGACGTCCATGCCC
>DATGLU010000623.1:0-4543 GCA_035294045.1 Roseiarcus sp.
GGAAGGACAACAGATAGGCGATGGCGATGAAGGCGACCGCAATCAGTATCGCCAGTCCGGCACCGCCGCCCCGGCGGTCGCCGGAAGACCTGCCGCCGCCGAAGCCGCCGTAGAACCAGAGCCGGAAAACCAATTCCGCGACAAAGGAGATGATCCCGGCAATGATGACGGCGATGACCATCATGCGCACGTCGCCGTTGCGGATGTGCGTCAATTCGTGGCCGAGCACCGATTCGACCTCGGCGTCGTCGAGGCGATCAAGGAGCGCCGAGGTGATGGTGATGGAATACTGATTCCGGTTCATGCCGGTGGCGAACGCGTTGAGCGCGTCGGATTCCATCATCTTGAGCCTGGGCATGGGGATGCCGCGCGAGATGCAGAGATTTTCCAGAATGTTGTACAGCCGGGGTTGTTCTGCGCGCGTCACCTCGCGCCCGCCGGTCACCGCGTCGATGAGGCTCTGATGGAAGAAGTAGGCGAACACGACCCAGAGCGCGGTCCCGACCGTGGCCACCGGCGCCGCGCTGATCAGATCGTTGCGGGCGCGCAGCATCAGCGTGGCGAGATCGGCGTCGACCGACAGCGCCTCGGCGACCAGAGCGCCGGCATAGACCAGCAGATAGACGAGCAGGAACAGGCCGACGAGCAGGGCGAGCGAGCGGCGCCGGTTCAATTGGATGTGGCTATAGAGTCCGTACGCGGCCATCGCCGGCTACTGTCGGTTTGCCAGGGGTCAAAACTTCACTTGCGGCGCCTCGCCGACGGTTTTGCGCTCGTCGCCGAGGTCGAAGAACTCCTTCGGCGCAAAGCCGAATGCCGACGCGAACAGCGCCGCCGGGAATCTCTGGATGCCGGTGTTGTATTCCTGCACCGCGTTGTTGAAGAACCGCCGTGCGGCAGCGATCTTGTTCTCGATGTCCGTCAGTTCCGCCTGCAATTGCTGAAAATTGGCGCTGGCCTTGAGATCGGGATAGGACTCGGCGAGAGCAAACAACTGGCGCAATGCGCCCGAGAGCATGTTCTCCGCGGCCGCCTGCTGCGCCGTTCCCTGGGCGGCGACGGCGGCGTTGCGCGCTTTGACCACCTCGTCGAGCGTGCCGCGCTCGTGGGCGGCGTAGCCTTTGACCGTTTCCACCAGGTTGGGGATGAGGTCGTGTCGCTGGCGCAGCTGCACGTCGACGTCGGCAAACGCCTCATTGACCCGTTGCCGCATGGAGACGAGGTTGTTGTAGGCCGTGATCGCCCACAGAATGACGACGACGATCACGGCAAGGACGATCAGGGTCGAAGCGCTCATCGGCTCAATCCTTCCGCATGTCTGGCGCGCCGATCGCTCGAGGAGGAGCGAGTTCGACGCGAACGCGGCAAGCGGCTTTCGGCCGCCGGCTTGCCCATGGCCGTTAGATAGGGCGATTATCCGAGCGGTTAAGGTTAACCGTTGATGAATATCGCCGCCTGGCGGCGCCTCGTTTACAGATTCGGCGGCCGGAAAGAGGCCGGACGCCATGCCGAATCCTTGTCTCGGTTTTGCTTCCCCGCGCGGCCGACACGCCGCCCCCCTTTATGCCGACCTTTATACGGCCGATTGTGTCGATAATCCCGACGGCAAAGACGCTGCCGCGCCCGAGGCGCCGCAGACGGGCACCGACGATCTCGGCTTGCTTGTCGGCGATCACCGGCGCGAACGCGCCACGGCCACCGTCGAGCGCGCGGTGGCGGCGCTGCGCGCGGCAGGGTCGGGGTGCGAATGCTGGAGCGACCCGCCGGTGACGAAGCTCGGCCGGCGGCGCGCTGCTTCGTCGCCGCACGGCGCGCTGTGGCTCGCCGCCGCGTTCGCCGCGTTCGCCGCACTCGCCGCCTGCGCCGGCTCTCGCCCGCAGCGGTCGACCGTCGCTTCCTTGCTCGGCCCCCCGGGGAGATGACCGGGCCGTTCCGGAGCGGTCTTCGCCAGCATTGCGGGAAACGAGCGCATAGCGCATCGAGACCAGCGCGGGGGGCATCCGCGCAGCGCAAAATGCAGTGCTGATATGAACGCGCCGCGACGCATGGGCGGCGCGTTGCGGCTGTGTTAGCAGTGGTCGGCGGCCGTCGGCCGCCGGTCGGGGGGAAGCAAACGATGCAGGGCAAGATCGCGCTTGAAGAACACTTCGCCATTCCGGAGACACTGACCGACTCGCTCGGATTTTTTCCCGAGCGCGTTCGCGAAGAGGTGCGCCAGCGCGTGCTCGATCTGCACGAGCGGCGGCTGGCGCTGATGGACAAGCACGGCATCGAGATGATGCTGCTGTCGCTCAACGCGCCGGCCGTGCAGGCCATTCCCGATGCGGCGCGGGCGGATGAACTTGCCCGGCGATGCAATGATTACCTCGCCGAGCAGGTGGCCAAGCGGCCCGACCGCTTTCAGGGGCTCGCCGCGCTGCCGATGCAGGAGCCGGCTCGCGCGGCGCGCGAGCTTGAGCGCTGCGTCAATGAGCTCGGCTTTCGCGGCGCCCTGGTCAACGGCTTCTCCCAGGTCGGCGACGCCGACACCGCGGTTTACTACGATCTGCCGCAGTACCGGCCGTTCTGGGCGACGGTGGAGCGCTTGGACGTGCCGTTCTATCTGCACCCGCGCAATCCGCTGCCGCGCGATGCCAAGATCTACGAGGGCCATTCCTGGCTGCTCGGTCCGATCTGGGCCTTCGCGCACGAGACCGCGGTCCACGCCTTGCGGCTGATGGGCTCCGGCCTGTTCGACGCCCATCCGCGCCTGCAGGTGATCCTCGGCCATCTGGGCGAGAACCTGCCGTTCGCGTTGTGGCGCGTCGACAACGCCAATGCCTGGATACCCGAGCGCAACAGATATGCGGCGAAAAAGAAAATCCGCGATTATTTCCGCGAGAATTTCTACCTGACCACATCCGGCAATTTCCACACGCCGGCTTTGCTCAACGCCATGCTCGAAGTCGGTGCCGACCGGATCATGTTCTCGACCGATTGGCCGTTCGAGAACATCGACCACGCGGCGAACTGGTTCGATGCTTGTCCGATCAGCGAGAACGACCGCCGCAAGATCGGGCGCGGCAACGCGCGGCGGCTGTTCAAGCTGGGGAATGACTGAACTGGCGGCGCGCCTGAACCGCGATCCGACCGCATGAAGTCGGCCCGCGGGACCATGTCTCTCGGCAGTGCGATCGTCTTCAACATTTCCTGGTCACGCCGTGGCGGCGTCGCGGATCTTCACCGCGGCCTCCAGATCGACCGAGACGAGCTGCGACACCCCGCGCTCGGCCATGGTCACGCCGTACAGTCGGTTCATGCGCGCCATGGTGATCGGATTGTGGGTGATGATGACGAAGCGGGTATCGGTCGAACGCGTCATCTCGTCGAGCAGATCACAGAAGCGCTCGACATTGTAGTCGTCGAGCGGCGCGTCCACCTCATCGAGCACGCAGATCGGCGCCGGATTGGTCAGGAATACTGCAAAGATGAGCGCCAGCGCCGTGAGCGCTTGCTCGCCTCCGGAGAGCAGCGACAGCGTCACCTGCTTTTTGCCGGGCGGCTGCGCCATGATTTCCAGGCCGGCTTCGAGCGGATCGTCGCTTTCGATGAGCTTAAGCTCGGCATGGCCGCCGCCGAACAGCTCGGCGAACAGCTTCTGGAAATTCGCATTCACATTGGCGAACGATGCAAGCAGGCGCTCGCGCGCCTCCTGATTGAGGCTGTGAACTCCCTGCCGCAGCCGCCGGATGGCCTCGACAAGATCGTCGCGCTCGGCGGCCAGCTTGTTGTGCTGCCCTTCGATCTCGCGCAGTTCCTGCTCGGCGAGCAAATTCACCGAACCGAGGCGTTCACGTTCGCGGCGCAAGCGGTCGAGCCGCGCTTCGGCTTCGTCGACCGTCGGCAATTCGGCATCGGCCTTGATTTGGGCAAGCTCCGCCGCTCCCGCCGGTTCGGCGTCGAGCTGCTCGCTGATCTCATGCTCGATATCGCGCAGGCGGCGCCTGGCGCCGTCGCGGCGTTCCTCGACGCGGGCGGCTTCGGCGCGCGCTTCGCCGACCGCCTCGATGGCGGCGCGCGCGGCCTTGTCGGCGGCGGCAAGCTCGCTCTCCGCCTCCGCCAGCCGGTCGGCGGCGGAGCGGCGTGCGCTTGTCGCCGCCTCGATCTCGCCGATCAGAGCCTGGCGCTGGCCGGCGAATTTCGCCGGCGCGCCGGCAAGCTCATGGCGCTCGCGTGTCGCGTCCGTCACCCGCTCGCCGACGGTGGCGATCTGCGCCAGCGCCTTAGCTTTGCGCGCCTCCCACGCTGCCCGCTCGTCGGCGATCGCCTGAAGGCGACGCGTCGCCAGCTCGTTTTCGCGTCCAACCGCCTGCGCCTCGGCCTGCACCTCGGCGAGCGCCGAGCGTTCGAGCCCGATCGCGTCCTTGACCGTGGCGAGCTTTGCCTCGAGGGCGTCGCCGGTGGGCAATGCGGCGAGGGTGGTCTCCACCTCGCGGTGGGCGGATTTGGCCTCGTCGCGGTCGGCGGCGGTCCGCTGCCTGGCTTCCTTGAGCGCGGAAATGCG
>DATGLU010000624.1:0-2272 GCA_035294045.1 Roseiarcus sp.
TGTTCGGCGCCTGGTTCGGCGCGACGCCGCCGGGCCTGCGCTTCACCTCGTTCGGCTGGCCGATCGACGCCAGCGGTCTTGCCGAAACGCTGATCCGGCTGCGCGACGATTACGGCAATCCGAACGTCTACGTCACCGAGAACGGCGCCTGCTACGACGACCCGCCGCCGGCGGCCGACGGCACCGTGCATGACGAGGATCGCGTCGCCTACCTGCGCGACCATCTGGCGGCCGCGCGCGGCGCGCTCGCGGCCGGCGTCAGGCTCGGCGGCTATTTCGTCTGGTCGCTCCTCGACAATTTCGAATGGGCGGAGGGCTACAGCCGCCGCTTCGGCATCATCAGCGTGGATTTTGCCACGCTCACGCGCACGCCCAAGACCTCATTCGCCTTCCTCGCCGACGCGATCCGCCGCGGCTGAGCGCCCGCGCGCGACCTCAATGGCGGTCGCGCGCGGCGGCGCCGATGGCGCCGAGCATGGCCGCGCCGTCCTTGGCAAGCGCACTGCGCACCGTCGGTTGCTCGCCGAGCCGGCCCATCTCCCGCTGGCGCCGGACCGTGGCCGTGGTCATCACCGGCTCGACGCCAAGCTCGCGCAAGGTGACGGCGACCTCTTCCATTTCCGCGGCGCGGCGTTCGCCGTGGCGCGCCATGCGCTCGAGATTGTAGGGAACGATTTTCGACCAATCGAGACCGGGATAATTGTTTTTCAGCGAGGCGGCGACCTCCTCGACCACGCCGGCGCGGGAGGCCGCCAGGAAACACTCCAGCGTCAGCGCTTCGATCCCCTTGATCATAACGCTGCGCACCATCTTGATCGCCGCCGCGGCGCCGACCTGCGCTCCGGCAATGTTCACGCGCATGCCGAGCGCGCCGAGCGTCGGTGCCACGGCGGCGGCCTCGGGGCCGCCGAGCAGCATCGGCGTTCGATGCCGCGCCGGATGAATGGGCGCGATCACCGCGACATCGACGTAGCGGGCGGCTTCGCCGAGGAGCCTGGCGGTCTCCTGCTTGCGCCCGGGCGACACCGAGTTGATGTCGAGCCAGAACGGCCGGCCGACGAGATGCGGCTTGACCGCGCGCGCGGCCTCGAGGCTCGCGGCCGCGGTGACCGCGGAGACGACGATGTCGGCGCCGGCGACCGCCGCGGCCGCCGACGGCGCGCAGCGCACGCAGATTGCGGCGCCGGCGCGCCTGAGCGGCTCGCCCGCGGCCTCCGGAAACAGGATATCCCAGGCCGCGATCCGCTCGACGCCGGCCTCGCCCAGGCCGGCCGCCAGGGCCTGTCCGGCTTCACCGAAACCGATGAAACAGAGCGCGGGCTTGATGTCGGGCATCGTCATCGCCTCGAAGGCTTGTGCACTCGCCGATGATGGCAGGATCGGTGTATGGTCGGCAATGCCGTCGTGATCGCGTCGATAAGCGGATATCCAAATGAAACCCACGTCTTGCCGCGACCGCCTGGAGCAGGCGCTGGCGCGGATCGCCGACCCGAACGGGGAGGGGGCGCGCGCCTGCCTCTCGGTCTACCGCGACATCGCCCGCGCGGAAGCGGATGCGGCCGACGCGCGGGCCGCGCGCGGCGTCTCGCTCGGCCCGCTCGACGGCGCGATCGTCAGCATCAAGGATCTGTTCGACGTCGCCGGCGAGCCGACCCGGGCCGGCTCGAAAATTCTCGCCGAGGAGGCCAAGCCCGCGGTCGCCGACGCGCCGGTGGTGCGCCGCCTGCGCGGTGCCGGCGCCGTCATCGTGGCCAAGACCAACATGACCGAGTTCGCCTTCGGCGCCATCGGCTCCAACCCGCATTTCGGCACCCCGGCCAATCCGCGCGACCGCGCCCGGGTGCCCGGCGGCTCGTCCGCGGGCGCGGCGGTCGCCGTTGCCGACGGGATGTGCGAGATCGCGATCGGTAGCGACACCGGCGGTTCGGTGCGCATCCCCGCCGCCCTGTGCGGCACCGTCGGCTTCAAGCCGAGCCGGCAACGCATCCCTACCGAGGGTGCCTTTCCGTTGAGCTTTTCCCTCGACTCGATCGGACCGCTCGCCCGCAGCGTCGCCGATTGCGCCAAGGCCGACGCGGTCATGGCCGGCGAGGATTTCACGCCGCTCGAACCGGCCGCCCTCGCCGGCTTGCGGATCGGTGTTGCGCAAGGCTTGCCGCTCGAAGCGCTCGACGAGACCGTCGGCCCCGCATTCGCCGCGGCGCTCAAGCGGCTGGACGGCGCCGGCGTGCGGCTCACGCCGGAGACCATCTCGCTGTTCGACGACATGCGC
>DATGLU010000625.1:0-12583 GCA_035294045.1 Roseiarcus sp.
TGCCGCGCTTCAATATGCCGTTTGAGCTTGGCGGAGCAAAGAAATACGGCGGTCCGAAGCATCGACAAAAATCATGCATTATCTTCGACCGCGAACGCTATCGATTCCAGCGTTATATTTCGGATATCGCTGGTCAGGACATCCACGCTCATAATGCCGACTCGAGAACCTTGATTCGAGAGCTCGCGACCTGGTTGCGCGCTCAAAGTCATGACGCCAACATTCCCGGCGGGGTCGCCATTGCAGACGAATTTGCGGCGTTCACCGCGGCGTTGCCGCAAATATGTTCCGTGAGACAACTCGATCCCGCTGAAGTGACGTTTGGGGATTATACCGAAATCGTGGTCAGGTATTTGTCTGGCGGATGATCGAGCGCTTCTTGGCGCGCCCGCTACCCCCTTTCCACCCTGCGCCAGCCGTCCATGCCCAGCCGCTCCTGCGGCAGGTAGCGGCCTTTATACGCCATCTTCTTCGAGCCCTCGACCCAATAGCCGAGATAGACATGGGGTAGGCCGAGCTTGCGCGCTTTTTCGATATGGTCGAGGATCATCAACGAGCCGAGCGAGCGGCGTCCCTCTTCCGGATCGAAGAAAGAATAGACCATCGACAAGCCGTCGGCGAGCTTGTCGGTAAGGCAGGCGGCGTAGAGCTTGCCGTCGCCGCGCTTGGTGATGAAATGGTCCGGACCGCGGCGGCGATATTCGATCACGTAAGTGTCGATGTGGCTGTCCTCGATCATCATCGAATAGTCGAGCACCGACATGTCGGCCATGCCGCCGTCGGGATGGCGCGCCTCGAGATAGGCGCGGAACAGCGAATATTGCTCGGCGGTCGGCTTGGGCGGGCCCATATAGCCGATCAGGTCGGCATTGACTTCGCCGACGCGCCGCATGTTTCTCGTCGGCGCGAAATCTTCGACCAGGACCCGGACCGAGACGCAGGCGCGGCATTGCTCGCAGGCCGGCCGGTAGGCGATGGTCTGGGAGCGGCGGAAGCCGGTCTGAGTCAGCATGTCGTTCAGCGCGGCGGCGCGCCGGCCGACCAGATGGGTAAAGACTTTCCGCTCCTCGACCCCGGGCAGGTAAGGGCAGGGCGAGGGCGCGGTCAGGTAAAATTGCGGGGCGTCCCGGGGCTCTCTCGACACGCCTTCCCATCTCCTCACGCCGTCAGGCCTAGGAAGGTAGAACGGATTCGCCCCGGCGGGAATGGTCCCGGCGAAATTTCGCCGCCCGGTTCACATTCACTTTCCGACGATCAGAGGCGGCGGATCACCACCACCTGGGCCAGAATGTCGTGGAGGAATCGCTTCTCGCGGTCGACCAGCGTCACCAGGAACACCGCTGGCAGCATCCAGCTCAGGTAGAAGAACAGCGCCTGCGCCGCGGCGTTGATGAAGGGGACGCGGCCGCCCGTATCCTGCATCCGCATTTCGAGGTCCATCGCCCGCATGCCGGGCGTCGCCATGCGCCAGCCCGACACCGTCAAGCCGTTGTAGAAAAACGCGACGAGCGGAAAGATCGGCGGCAGGAGGACGATCGACAGGCCGAAGGTGAGGATCGCCAGCGCGCACCAGATCAATGCGGCGATGATCGAGACGAGGACGAGGTCGAGACAAATCGCGATCGCCCGGCGCCTGCGCACGCCATCAAAGGAATCGGCGCGAAGCATCGGGCCGGAAACGAGACCGGCGTTGATCAGGGACATCGGGGCGCTCCTTTGGCGCGATTTGATCGCGGGTAATGTGGGGACGGGCGACAGGCGATCAAGGCCTGCTTTGCCGGGGTCTTTACGTCCTGGGCGCCGAATAGGCGCTCAAATTCATGATCCCGCCGGGCCTCAGGATCAGGACGATGGCGAGCAGGCTATAGACCGCCACGTCGCGATAATCGATCGGGAAGACCGCCGACCACAGCGCCTCGAAGCCGCCGATGATCAGGCCGCCGAGAAAGGCGCCGGGCACCGAGCCGATGCCGCCGAGAATGGCGGCAATCAGGGCTTTCAGGCCGAGCGCGGTCGAGGCGCCGTAGCCAACCGAGCCGTAGAAAATCGTCATGACGAAGCCGGACAGCCCGGCCATGGCGCTGGCCAGCGCGAAGGTCTTGGCGAAAATCGCCTTGGGATCGATGCCGAACATTTCGGCGGCGAGCGGATCGTCGGCATAGGCGCGCCATTGCCGGCCGAAGCGGGTCGCCTTCATCGCGAGGAGCAGGCCGGCGGCGGCGATCAAGGCGACGGCGCCGACGATCAGCGCGATCGGCGTCGCGGCGGCGACGAAATCGCCGGCGCGCGCTACGGCGAACGGCTCGTTGAGGATCGGGTTGATCCAGCGCAGGCGTCCGCCCTGGGTCAGGCGCAGGAATTCCTGCAGGAACAGCGCCAGGCCGACCGCCGCGACCATGACCTGCTGGCCGGTGGCGCGGTGGAGCGGCGCGTAGACGAGCCGACCCGAGGCGACGCCGAAAGCGATCGCCGTGGCGACGGCGAGGCACAGGCCGAGCGCGAGCGGCCCCCAAGGGGCGAAGGCGGCGGCGAGCAGGACCCCGATCGTGGCGGCGTAGCCGCCGGCCGCCGCGAGCTCGCCGAAGGCGAGGTTGATCCGGCCGACCAGGCCATAGACGAGGGAATAGGCGGCGGCGAGAAGGGCGTAGATCGCCGCCAGCGGCAGGCCGTTGATCGCCTGCTGCAGGGCGTAGATCAGCGGTCTCGGGCCGCGCCAGGCCTGCTGCGCGCCCGCCAGCGGCTCGGGATCGTCGGCCCGCGCCTCGGGCGTCGCCAGCCAGAAGCGGATCAGGATCGACACCTGGTAGGGGGTGAGCGCCCCCCGGTCGGTGTCGACGGCGACCAGATCCTGCGAGCGCCGCGGCCGGCCCGGCTCGCGGAAGCGGCATTCGGCGTAATGGGCTTTCGGCGCCTCGCCGGGCTGGCTCGAGCGATAATCGATCCGCACGCGCTTACGGTCGGCGAAGGGCGTCTGGCGCTCGACGACGATGGCCGCGTCCGGCGGCTCGATCGCCGGCAAGGCCATGCGGCACAGCCGCGCCTGGTCGGCCTCCAAAAGCGGCGCGCAGCTCGCGAGCAAAGCGAGGAAAGCGAAAGCGGTGAGGAGCGACGCAAGACGAGGCACATTCGCCACAATGGGCCAGGGCGCGGCCCAAATCTAGTGTCGACGATTTAGGCGGTTATTCCGCCGCAGCGCTCGTCTGTCCAAGCTGCTCAAGGCGATTTCGTCTCAGCGGCGAAGCCGCCAAGCTCCGCCAGCGCTGCGGCGTCGCGGGCGCCGTGCAGCACGCGCACGATCGTCAGGTCGTGTTCATCATGCAGATAATAGATCGCATAGCGCCCGGCGAAGCTGACGCGCAGACCAGGCGCAAGATTTTCGCGCGCTGGCGCGGCGAGCGGAAACTGACGCAGCGGCTCGCAGGCTTTCATGATCGTCGCGACGAGCCGCGTCGCCGTGGCCTCCGACGATTCAGCGTTGAGATATGCCCAAATTTCGGCGAGGTCAGCCTCGGCCCTCTCCGTCAAACGGAGGGCGAGCGGCCGGCTAATAGCTTCCTCCCTCGTTCTACGATCCGCCCAGCGTCGAATTTCTTGACTCGGCCGGCGGCCACATCAGCCAGTCCCGCGTCGATATCGGCCTTCAGCGCGGCCAGTTCCTCGAGTTGGAGCGCGCGCTTGGTCTTCCAGTCTCGCAGCGCGGCCCGGACGACTTCGCTGGTCGAAGCGTAGTCGCCGGCTTCGACGGCGCCCTTGACCACGGCAGCCATCTCGGCGGGCAGGGTGATCGTCAGTCGTTCAAGTTCGGCCATGGGGACTCTCATATTAGTCACACTTTATCACACTTTGTGCGGCTGCTCCAATGCGTTCAATCGGGTCTACCTGTAGGGCGGTCTGTCTTGGCGCTTAATTCGTTCCTCTATTCGCTGATAGAGGATTCCGAGCGCTATGCCAGCAACGATCGCACCTTGGAAAACGATCGGCCCAATCGTGGAGAGATAACTTTGCCACGCAGTCAAATACCGCAAATTGCCTTTGATATTCTGCGGGTAAATATACAATCCGACAGGTGAGCTAGGCAGTTCGAAGGCGATTCCTTGAACCAAGGCGGTGGCGACCCACGACCCTGCTGCGACGAGCGCAGCTACAAACCCGGCTATCCTGACGAGGCGTAGCTTTGACCGGTTTTCGACCATGTATTAAAGCGCCCGCCATAGCGGCGCCACCCCTTCTGATTGGCGCTGACGACGACATGGTATTCGGCACGTGCCTATTTCCCTCCATGCCGGTCAGTTCAGTCAGTTAGACTTCCGGTCAAAGAACTTTCCTTTGGCGGCGCGGCCGCGCGTGAGGACGATCTGTATCGAAAGTTGCAAACCAGGGCCATACGGGGACCGAAGCGCAGACCGCTCACCGTCCCCTCAGCGCCTCCGCCGCGCGCGGCGCGAAGTAAGTCAGCACCCCGTCGGCGCCCGCGCGCTTGAAGGCGATCAGGCTCTCGATTATCGCCTTGTCGCCGTCGAGCCAGCCGTTTTGCGCGGCGGCCATGAACATCGAATATTCGCCCGACACCTGATAGGCGAAGGTCGGCGCGCCGAATTCGTCCTTTACCCGCCGGACGATGTCGAGATAGGGCAGGCCTGGCTTGACCATGACCATGTCCGCGCCTTCGTCGAGATCGGCGGCGACTTCGCGCAGCGCTTCGTTGCTGTTGGCCGGGTCCATCTGGTAGGTGCGCTTGTCGCCCTTGAGCGCGCCCTTGGAGCCGATCGCGTCGCGGAACGGGCCGTAGAAGGCCGAAGCGTATTTGGCCGCATAGGCCATGATCTGCACGTCGAGAAAGCCCTCGGCGTCGAGCGCCGCCCGGATCGCGCCGACCCTGCCGTCCATCATGTCGGACGGCGCGATCACGTCGGCGCCGGCGCGCGCCTGGTTGAGCGCCTGGCGCGCCAGCGCCGCCACGGTCTCATCATTGAGGATTTTGTCGCCCGCCATCAGCCCGTCATGGCCGTGGCTCGTATAGGGGTCGAGCGCGACGTCGGTGATCAGGCCGAGATCGGGAAATTCGCGTTTGATCGCCCGGCAGGCGCGGCAGACGAGGTTCTGCTCGTTGAAGGCCTCGCTGCCCGCCTCGTCCTTCAGCGCCGCCTCGGTATAAGGAAAGAAGGCGATCGCCGGGATTTCCAGCGCGACGGCGCGCTGGGCGAGGCGCAAGGCTTCGTCGACATTGACCCGGTCGACGCCCGGCATGGCGGCGACGGGCGTGCGAGGCTCGCGGCTCTCGACGAGAAAGATCGGCCAGATGAGATCGGCCGCGGTCAGCACGTTTTCCGCGACAAGCCGGCGCGCCCATTCCGCCTTGCGGTTGCGGCGCGGGCGATGAGGCAGGTTGAGGCGCGCCGCGGCGGGTTCGGCGGCCGGGGCAGGGCGGAGCGGATGGACGGGCATGGCGGGGCTCGGCAGGAGATGCGGGGCGGATTTCTATCACGGCGGCCGGCGAGGCGACAGGCGGTGATGTCGCAGCGGCGAGGTCAGCGCTCGGCTTTGTCGAGCCGTCGCACCAGCCGGAAGGTCGTCTTCTGCAGCGTCGGACGCGCCGCCAGCCTTCGCTCGATCGCGCGCAGGATCGCGGCGGCGTCCGCGTCGTCGGCGATGCTGACGCTGGCGCCGGGCTTCAGGCGTTGCTTTAGGTCCGCCGGCAGACGCCGCCAATCCGCCGTCGTGAAATCGTAGAGGTCGACCCGCTCGCCGGCCTTCAGAACCCGAATGAAATAATAGACATAGCGCGGCGGCTTCAGGTCCTTGGCGCCCGTCTTGTCCTCGGCGATGAAGACGCCGCTATGATCGGGATCCATGAGGGCGAAGACCGCGCCTTTGTCATCCGGCTGGGCGGGATCGACGGCGCGATAGTTCGACCCGCTGCGGACGATTTTGAAGGCCGGCGATTTTGGGTCGTTGACCGCCTTGTAAAAGCCCTCGGCGATCGGAAACGCCGGCTGCACACTGGCGGAAAGGTCCGTCGCGCTGTCGATGCATCCGCCAAGGGCGAAAGCAAGAGGCAGGATGGCCAGGAGGCCTTTGGGTCGCCGCATCTTCATTCGCCGCTTTGGGTGAGGCCGCCGCATTGCTAGCATTGGCGGCCGCGAGAAAGAACCCGCGGCGCCGCTTGCGACGTTCATTCAATTGGGGGCGACGCTTTGACTTTCATTATAAGGGCCGTGCGGCCGGCCGATCGGCCGGATTGGGAGCCGCTGTGGAAAGGCTATCAGACCTTCTACAAGGTCGATCTGCCGCGCAACGTGACGGATCTCACCTGGCGGCGCTTTTTCGACGGGCTGGAGCCGGTCCATTGCCTCGTGGCGGAAGAGGGCGGCGCGCTGATTGGCCTGGTTCATTATCTATTTCACCGCTCGACCTGGATGGCCGGGCCGACCTGCTATTTGCAAGACCTTTTCACCGCGGAGGCGGCGCGCGGCAAAGGCGTCGGCGCGGCGCTGATCGAAGCGGTCTATCGCGAAGCGGCCGCGGCGGGCGCGAGCCGGGTCTATTGGAACACTCACGAGACCAATGCGACGGCGCGCTCGCTTTACGACAAGATCGCAACGCGTTCCGGCTTCATCCAATACCGCAAGGACCTGTAGGCGCGGTCGTTGACCGCGCCCAGCGCCTGTTCTGGCGCGAAGCGGGCCGTTTCGGGCGCCGCGGTCAGCGACCGCGGCTACAAGGCGGCGGCGCTCAGGAATACCCGCCGGGAACGAAAGCGCGGCGCAGGCGGTTGATGCGGCGAGGGGCCGAGGGCCGGCCTGCGACGCGGAGGCTCTGAATGAACCGTTTTCTGAAAACCATTCTATCGGCAGGGCTTTTAGCAATTGGCGCGGCCATAGGACACAGCGCCGCCGATGAGCAGGAAGTCCATAACATCTGGTGGAATCTCGACAGCAACTATAACGACACCCATCAGACCGCCTGCGTCGCCGAAAACTACAATGATTACACGGTCGATGCGGTGTTCGACCTCTTTCCCACCTCGTTCGATTACTATGGCAATCCGATGCCGAGCCGAACGGTCGTGACGATGCGGCCCTATGTTCAATACAAGCTGTTCGGCTGGGCGAATACGACCGGCCCCGGCCCGCGCTGCACGCTGCGGTCTTTCTCGGTGCGCGTGCCATAGAGGCCTGGCTTCTTTAAGCGGCGGGAGCTGCGGCGAGCCGCTTGAGGCGTTCCTCGAAAAGCCGAAGATCGTCGATCGGCCGATCGTCTCCTTCGGCTGGGCGGATGAGGCCGCCCAAAGGGCGCAGCGCTTCATCGATCATCAGATTGTCGGCAAGGCCGAAGCCCTCGATCGTCATGCCGTCATGGGCGAGGCGACGGCCTGCCGCGCTCTCCACGACGGGGCCGAAGGCGGCGGCGACGCGCGCCTCGAGATCGGCGCCGATATTGGAATAGCCATAGGCCGGCTTGCCCGCGCCGTCGAACCAGCCGAGCTCGAACACTGTGCCCGGATCGGCGCTGACGCCGCGAAACGGCGTCAGATTGGCGATCACGACATCCGCCCGCCGCATCAGGCCGAGATTACGCGCGAAAATCGCCGCCGATGTCGGCTTGCCGCCAGCGACGATCTCGGCGTCGAGCGGGGGCAGGCCGAGAAAGCCGTAGCGCGCGCAAAGCGCCTTTTTCGCCGCGAGGATTTCGCGCGCGTTCTGGAAAAACACGTCCGGCCCCGCCAGATAGACGCTTCGCTCGGCCATATGGTCATCCTTGATCATTTGTGGAAGATCGATTTGTAATGGTTTGTTTTTGAAATAGTATCGGAAAATGGATCGTCGATCCGGCGCGGCGCGTCCGGCGCGGGCCTGCGCCCGTCAAGCTTTTTTCTTGACGGCCCGGAGCCGAAGCGCTAACAGCCCGCATCCCGAATTGACCTCGGTCCCGGCGCCTTGCAGAGCGACTGGGATCGTTTGCGTTTCGGAACGCTTCGGCAAGGGCCGGCCTCCACCGGACGTCGAAGGCCAATCAACCGCCGCCTCCAAGCGGCTGAAATGGAGAGAGCTTTGGCTCGTATCGCCGGCGTCAACATCCCGACCAACAAGCGCGTCATCATCGCGCTTCAATATATCCACGGCATCGGTCCCAGGAAGGCCGAAGAGATCATCCAGAAGGTGAACATTCCGCCGGAGCGCCGCGTCTCGCAGCTCAGCGATTCGGAAGTGCTGCAGATCCGCGAGACGATCGACCGCGATTACCTGGTCGAGGGCGATCTTCGCCGCGAGACGGCGATGAACATCAAGCGGCTGATGGATCTCGGCGTCTATCGGGGCTTGCGCCACCGCCGCTCGCTGCCGGTTCGCGGCCAGCGCACGCATACCAACGCCCGCACCCGCAAGGGCAAGGCCAAGCCGATCGCCGGCAAGAAGAAGCCGACTTAAGGCCGCCCAACGCGGCTTGACGCCGCGCAGGATAACCCGAGCGCCTGGAATGACGGGCGCGCCAGAAGGACATGAAGACAAGACATGGCGAAAGAAGCAACCCGCGTCCGCCGTCGCGAACGCAAGAACATCGTGTCGGGCGTCGCCCACGTCAATTCGACGTTCAACAATACGATGATCACCATCACCGACGCCCAGGGCAACACGATCTCCTGGTCGTCGGCCGGCACGATGGGCTTCAAGGGCTCGCGCAAGTCGACGCCTTTCGCGGCCCAAATGGCCGCCGAAGACGCGGTGAGGAAAGCGGCCGAACATGGCATGCGCATGCTGGAAGTCGAGGTTTCCGGCCCCGGCTCGGGTCGCGAATCGGCGCTGCGGGCCATCCAGGCCGCCGGTTTCAACGTCACCTCGATCCGCGACGTGACGCCGATCCCGCACAACGGCTGCCGGCCGCGCAAGCGCCGCCGCGTCTAAGCGCCCGGCTAGAACGAGACAGGGAAGCGCGCCGGCCGCAGCGCGCTTCGGCAAGTTGAGTTGCGGCATGCGCCAGGCGGCTTTCGCCTCGAGCGCGTCGAACGGAAGGCCCCGCCCGTGATCCAGAAGAATTGGCAAGAGCTGATCAAGCCGAAGAAACTCGAAGTCGCTCCGAGCGACGATCCTAAGCGCGTCGCGACCGTCGTCGCCGAGCCGCTCGAGCGCGGCTTCGGCCAGACGCTCGGCAATGCGCTGCGCCGCGTCCTTTTGTCCTCGTTGCAGGGCGCCGCGATCACCTCGATCCATATCGACGGGGTGCTGCATGAATTCTCGTCGATTCCCGGCGTGCGCGAGGACGTGACCGATATCGTCCTCAACGTGAAGGATATCGCGATCAAAATGCAGGGCGAGGGGCCGAAGCGCCTCGTGCTCAAGCGCCACGGCCCGGGCGTCGTCACCGCCGGCGAAATCCAGACTTCGGGCGACATCCAGATCCTCAATCCCAATTTGCCGATCTGCACGCTCGACGAGGCGGCTGAAATCCGCATCGAATTCACGGTGACGACCGGCAAGGGCTATGTGCCGGCCGAGCGCAACCGCGCCGAGGATTCGCCGATCGGCCTCATGCCGATCGACAGTCTGTTCTCGCCGGTCAGGAAAGTCTCCTATCGCGTCGAGAACACCCGCGAGGGCCAGGTGCTCGACTACGACAAGCTGATCATGACGATCGAGACCAACGGCGCGATCACGCCGGAGGACGCGCTCGCCTACGGCGCGCGCATCCTGCAGGATCAGCTCTCGGTCTTCGTCAATTTCGAGGAGCCGCGCCGCGAGGAAGCCGCCCAAGCCATCCCCGAACTCGCCTTCAATCCGGCCCTGCTCAAGAAGGTCGACGAGCTCGAATTGTCAGTGCGCTCGGCCAATTGCCTGAAGAACGACAACATCACCTATATCGGCGATCTGATCCAGAAATCGGAAGCCGAGATGCTGCGCACGCCGAATTTCGGCCGCAAGTCGCTCAACGAGATCAAGGAAGTGCTGGCCCAGATGGGTCTGCATCTCGGCATGGAGGTGCAGGGCTGGCCGCCGGAGAATATCGAGGACCTCGCCAAACGTTTCGAGGAGCATTATTGAGACGGCAGATCGGCAATCGGCAGTCGGCATTCGGGTTCTCGATTGCCGACTGCCGATCTGCCGACTGCCGATAACACCCGGCCGTACCTTGGCACGGCGGCCGCATAAAGGAGAGCCGATATGTATCACGGACGCGCAAAGCGCCGCTTCAACCGCACGGCCGAGCATCGCGTCGCGATGTTCGCCAATATGGCGCAAGCCCTGATCAAGCACGAGCAGATCGTCACCACCTTGCCCAAGGCGAAGGACCTTCGCCCGGTGGTCGAGAAGCTGGTCACGCTCGGCAAGCGCGGCGATCTCCACGCCCGCCGGCTGGCGATCGCTCGGCTCCGCGACGCGGGCCTGGTCAAGAAGCTCTTCGACGTGCTCGGGCCGCGCTACAAGACGCGCAATGGCGGCTATACCCGTGTGCTCAAGGCCGGTTTCCGCTATGGCGACAACGCGCCGCTCGCGGTGATCGAATTCGTCGACCGCGATGTCGAGGCGAAAGGCAGGGATTCGGGGCCGGTCCCGGAGAAGGCCGAGCCGGAGGCGGCTGCGTGAGCGCCGCCTTGGGCGCCGTCCAAGGCGGCCCGCGGCTCATCTTGCGATTGGAAGGGGCGGCGCTGGCGATCGGCGCCGCCTTTTTCTATTGGCGGCTCGGCGGCTCCTGGCTGCTTTTCGTCGTTCTGTTCCTCGCCCCGGACCTTTCGTTCCTCGCTTATCTGCGCTCGCCGCGAGTCGGCGCGATCGGGTACAATGCGCTGCATTCGACGATCGGGCCTTTGGCCCTTCTCGCGATCGGCGCTGGGACGGACCGGAGCCTGTGCGAATGGGTCGCGTTGATCTGGCTCGCTCATATTGGCTTTGATCGGGCGGTCGGCTATGGGCTCAAGTATGCCGATGCGTTCAATGCGACGCATCTCGGGCCGATCGGCCGGAAAGATAGAGGTGAACTCTAACCCGTCATTGCGAGCGCAGCGAAGCAATCCATTCATAGCGCCGTGCTTTGCGAACGGCATGCTTCGCTCCCGCCCGCAATGATGCTCCAGGAGCGCGCGATGGAAGTCGGAATCATCGGTCTCGGCGCGATGGGCCAGGGGCTCGCGGCTTCTCTCTTGCGAGCCGGCCATAAGGTCCGGGTGTGGAATCGTTCGCCGGGCGCCGTCGACGCCGCGGTCGCCCATGGCGCCTTGCGCTGCGCCAGCGCCGCCGAAGCGGCGTCGGCGGAAGCGGTTGTCTCCATGCTCGCCAACGACGCCGCCTACCGGGAGGTCTTCCTCGCCGGCGGCCTTGTCGACGCGATGGCGAAGGGCGCGCTACACATCAATATGGCGACGATCTCCGTTGCGCTCGGCAGGGAGCTCGCCGAGCGCCATAGTCAGCGCGGCGTCCTCTATGTCGCGGCGCCCGTCCTTGGCCGTCCCGACGCCGCGGCGGCCGGCCAATTGAATATCCTCGCCGCCGGCGCGCCCGCGGCGCTCGACAAGGCGCGGCCGCTGCTCGAGGCGATGGGCCAGCGCGTCTGGCCTTTCGGCGAGGCCGCCGAGCAGGCCAATGCGGCGAAAATCGCCGCCAATTTCATGATCGCCAGCGCCGTCGAGGCGATGGCGGAAGCGATGACCCTGCTCGACGCCTATGGCGTCGGCGCCGGCGAATTTCTCGACGCGATGACCGGCTCGCTTTTCGCCGCCCCGATCTACAAGAGCTACGGCAAGCGCATTGTCGAGGGCCAATACGATCCGCCCGGATTCAAGCTGGCGCTCGGCTTTAAGGATGTCAGGCTGGCGCTCGAAGCGGCGGAGGCCAAGGCCGTGCCGATGCCATTGGCCAGCCTGCTGCGCGACGGCCATCTCAATTCCGTGGCGCATGGCGAAGGCGAGCTCGATTGGGCGGCGCTCGCCAAGGTCGCGTTCCGCCGCGCCAAGCGTAGCGCGCCGGGCGGGTGAGCGAATCCCTTCTCCCCGCGTTGCGGGGAGAAGGTGGCCGTGCGCAGCACGGCCGGATGAGGGGCCGCGCTGAGGTTGCTGGTTAGCGCTCGTAGGGCTCGTACTTTCGAGTCCTGCGCAGCCCCTCATCGGGCGCTTCGCGCCGCCTTCTCCCCGCAAAGCGGGAGAAGGGGAGCTATACGAAACTGAAAGGCACTATCTTGTCTCGCCTCGTTATCTGCTTCTTGTTCGCTCTCCTCCTCGCGCCGATCGCCGCGCAAGCGGCGGATAGGGTCGTCCCGCAATCTCCCGCCGAGGTTCATCTCTCCTTCGCGCCAGTCGTCAAGAAGGTGCGGCCGGCGGTGGTCAATGTCTACGCCTCCCGCATCGAGACGCGGCCGCGCAATCCGCTTTTCGACGATCCGATCTTTCGCCATTTCTTCGGCGAGCAGGGCGGAACCGGGCGCACCGCGCAATCGCTCGGCTCCGGCGTCATTGTCGACCGTTCCGGCCTCGTCGTCACCAACAACCATGTCATCGAGGGCATGAACGAAGTGAAGGTCGCGCTCGCCGATCATCGCGAATTTGAGGCGAAAATCCTGTTGCGCGATCCGCGCAGCGATCTCGCGGTGTTGAAGATCA
>DATGLU010000626.1:0-2702 GCA_035294045.1 Roseiarcus sp.
CGGGCCATGCCGATTTCACCTATGAGGCGAAATACGGCTTGCGCGATTATCGCGGCGGCGGCCGCTCCTCGGCGCGCGAGACGGCGATGCGCGTCGCCGCCGGCGCGATCGCGCGCAAGATCATTCCCGGCGTCGCGGTGCGCGGCGCGCTGGTGCAGATCGGCGTTCATAAGATCGATCGCAGCCGATGGGATTGGGAGGAGGTCGGCCGCAATCCCTTCTTCTGTCCCGATCCGGTCGCGGCGGAGAGGTTCGCCGATTATCTCGACGGCGTGCGCAAGGCCGGCTCCTCGGTCGGCGCCGTGATCGAGATCGTCGCCGAAGGCGCGCCGGCGGGTTGGGGCGCGCCGATTTACGGCAAGCTTGACGCCGAGATCGCCGGCGCGCTAATGAGCGTCAACGCGGTCAAGGGCGTCGAGATCGGCGCCGGCTTCGCCGCCGCGGCTTTGACCGGCGAAGAGAACGCCGACGAGATGCGCGCCGGCAATGATGGACGTCCCGTTTTTCTGTCGAACCATGCCGGCGGCATATTGGGCGGCATCTCGACCGGGCAGCCGATCGTCGCGCGCTTCGCCGTCAAGCCGACCTCGTCGATCCTCTCGCCGCGCAAGACGATCGACCGCTACGGCGCGGAGACCGAGATCGCCACCAAGGGCCGCCACGATCCTTGCGTCGGCATCCGCGCGGTGCCGGTCGGCGAAGCGATGGTCGCCTGCGTCCTCGCCGACGCCTTCCTGCGCCATCGCGGCCAGGTCGGGTGGGGGTCTTCGTACCGCGGCGTCGCGGAGCCGCATGCCGCAGGCGAGAGACGATTGTAGCCGCGGTCGCCGACCGCGGACACAGCGCGGCGGCTGATGAACGCCGAGCAGCGGGCCTTCCCGCCCTTCAGATTTGCTTGCGGAAACTCTCCCGCCTACTCTGACGTTATCGAGATCGGAGGAAGCGCGCGATGACGATCTATACGGGTCCCGTCTTCGAGATGGCGCGCACGCAGTTTCATGTCATCGCCGATTACATCGAAATTCCCGCCGACGAGCGCGACCGCCTGCTCTTGCCGAAGCGCGCGATCACCGTCTCCTGTCCCATCCATCTCGACGACGGCCGCACCGCCGTGTTTCAGGGCTACCGCGTCCAGCATCATCTGACGCTCGGCCCGACCAAGGGCGGCACGCGTTTCGCCGCCAAGGTCGATATCGGCGAAATCGCCGCTTTGGCGATCTGGATGAGCTGGAAATGCGCGCTCGCCGAATTGCCTTATGGCGGCGCCAAGGGCGGGGTGACCGTCGATCCAAGCTCGCTGTCCTGGAAAGAGCTGGAGAACGTCTCGCGCCGCTACATGCAGGAAATGATCCCGTTCGTCGGCCCGCGCGTCGACGTGATGGCGCCCGACATGGGCACCAACGAGCAGATCATGGCCTGGTTCATGGATACTTATTCGATGTACCAGGGCATCACCGTGCCGGAAATCGTCACCGGCAAGCCGGTCGATTCCGGCGGCACGCTCGGCCGCCGCGAGGCGACCGGCCATGGCGTGGCTTTCCTCGTCTTTCGCGCCATGGAGAAGCTCGGGCTGCAGCCGAGCCAGGCGACCGCGATCGTTCAGGGCTTCGGCAATGTCGGCTCGTTCGCCGCGCTCGGTCTTGCCGAGCGCGGCGTCCGCATTGTCGGCCTTTCCGATCACACCGCCGCCTATTACGATCCGAAAGGTCTCGACATCCAGGCGGTCAATCGTCACGTCGCCGCCAACCGCGTCCTTGCCGGCTTCTCCTCGGAGGCGGTCATCGACCCGGAGGCCTTGCTCGTGCAGCGCTGCGACGTTCTCGCGCCCGCCGCGATCGAGCGGGTGATCACCGCGGCCAATGCCGGCAAGCTGCAATGCCGCATTCTCGCCGAGGGCGCGAACGGCCCGACCACGCCGGAAGCCGACCTGATCCTCAATGAGCGCCGCGACGAGGTCTTCATCATTCCGGATATCCTTTGCAATGCCGGCGGCGTCATCGTCAGCTATTTCGAATGGGTGCAGGATTTGCAGCAATATTTCTGGTCGAAGAAGGAAGTGATGAGCCGGCTGGAGCAGGCGCTCGACCGCTCGTGGCGCAATGTCGTGCGCCGCGCCGAGCGGGATGGCGTTCCCTACCGGGTCGCGGCCATGGCGATCGGGGTCGAGCGCGTGCGCGACGCCAAGCACATGCGCGGCCTGTTCCCGTAACGAGCCGAAAAGGGGCGCGCATGGACTATCGCAAGGAATTTCTCGTCAAGCCCGGCAAGCGCTTCAAGATCGCCAAGGCCGATCCGGCTTTCCTCGACGCCAAGCTCGACAAGGACGAGGCGCAGCGCGTCGTCGAAGCCAATCGCCAGCGCATCGCCAACGGGCATACCCGCCTTTACGCCGAGCGGCGGCAATCGCTGCTGATCGTGCTGCAAGGCCTCGATACGGCGGGTAAGGACGGCGTCGTCACCCATCTTTTCCGCTCCGTCAGCCCGCTCGGCTGCGTCGCCACCTCGTTCAAGCAGCCCTCGGCCGAGGAGCAGGCGCATGATTTTCTGTGGCGCGCCCATAAAGCGACGCCGCCGCGCGGCTTCATCGCCATTTTCAACCGCTCCTATTACGAAGGCGTGTTGGTCGAGCGCGTGCATGATCTGATCGGCAAGAAGGAGCTCCGCCAGCGCTATCGCCAGATCAACGATTTCGAGCGTCTCTT
>DATGLU010000627.1:0-4400 GCA_035294045.1 Roseiarcus sp.
GATGGGCCGCGATCCGGTTGAGGTGCTGGTCCTGCCGCGGGTCGCTGCGCTTGTCATCGCATTGCCTTTGCTCACCTTCATCGGTTGCATGGCGGCGCTCTACGGCGGCGGCCTGATCGCCTGGCTCTATGGCGGCATGGATCCGAGCATTTTCATTTCGCGTTTGCGCGAGGCGGTGTCGATTTCGGATTTCGAGGTCGGAATGGTCAAGTCGCCATTCATGGCGCTGATCATCGGCGTCGTCGCCTGCACGGAAGGGCTGAAGGTCAAGGGGAGCGCCGAGTCTCTTGGCTTGCAAACGACCACGTCCGTCGTGAAATCGATCTTCTCGGTCATTATCATGGACGGATTGTTCGCGATGTTCTTTTCCGCGATCGGGCTATAAGCAATGCTTGATCTCAACGCGTCGCTCGCGATTCAGCTGGAGGATGTCGTCACCGGCTTCGGCGACCGAGTCGTAATCGACCATCTCTCGCTCGACGTGGCCGCCGGCGATATCTTCGGCCTCGTCGGCGCGTCGGGAGGCGGCAAGTCGGTGCTCCTCCGCACGATCCTGGGTTTGATTCCCAAACGAGAGGGGCGGATCAAAATCTTTGGCGTCAATCGAGATTCGGCCGGCACGCGGGACCTGCAGGAGCTCGAGCGGCGCTGGGGCGTGCTTTACCAGCAGGGTGCGCTGTTCTCGTCGTTGACCGTGTTTCAAAACATCGAATTTCCGATGCGGGAATATCTTGATCTGCCGCCGCGGACCATGCGCGAAATTGCGAGCGTTAAATTGGAGATGGTCGGTCTTGATCCGGCAGATGGCGACAAATTTCCTGCGGCGCTCTCAGGCGGGATGATCAAACGGGTCGCGCTCGCACGCGCCCTCGCTCTCGATCCTCAGATCGTCTTTCTGGATGAGCCGACTTCAGGGCTTGATCCGATCGCGGCCGGGGGATTCGACGCGTTGATCCGGACGCTTCATCAAACGCTCAAAATCACCGTCTTTATGATCACGCACGACCTCCAGAGCCTGGGCGCCGTTTGCGATCGGATTGGCGCGCTGGCGGATGGAAAGATCGTGGCCATAGGGTCAATGGAGACGATGCTTGAATGCGAGCATCCCTGGGTGCGGAGTTACTTTCGCGGCGATCGCGGTGTTTCACTTTTTCAGCACGCCACTAGTTTAAGTTGAGGCGAACACGATGGAGACGCATGCGCGGTATCTGATCGTTGGAGTTTTCACCATCCTTGCTCTCGTTGCGGGATTCTACTTCGTTTATTGGCTGCATACCACGGGCGGCATGGTCGCCCAACAGGCATTTTACCGTATCAGGTTCGAGGCGCCGGTGATCGGGTTAAGGTCTGGCGTCGCTGTGCTCTTCAACGGCATGCGCGTCGGCGAGGTTCGAGACGTGCGCCTCGATCCGTCTGACCCGAAGCTGTTGCTGGCCTCGGTCGCCGTTGATCCGGCGACCCCCGTCGGGGATGACACTCGTGTTGGGGTTGAAACCGCTGGGCTATTAGGTTCGATTAACCTGTCTCTTACCGGCGGTTCGTCGCAAAGATTGCTGACGAGCGGCGCGAATGGCGAACCGCCGCTTCTGTTGGCTGATCCTGCTGCGAGCGAGAGTTTGGGCCAGGCGGCCAAAGATACATTGAATAAGATTGATGTCATCCTCAACGACAACGCCACGGCGGTCCGCAACGCGATCGCAAATATCAGCGCTTTCTCAGACGCGCTGGCGCGCAACTCCGGTCGTGTCGATAAGATCCTGGCGGGACTGGAAAAGATGACCGGCGGCGCGCCGCCGGCGCCCCCGCCGTTCTACGATTTGAGCGCGCCGAAAATTCCGCCGGCGGATAAGGCGTCGATGATCCAGATCGTCGTTGCCGAACCGACCGCTCTCGTCATGTTCGAAACGCAGAGAGCCTTGGTGTCGCCGAAAGCCGGTCAGCGCCGCCCTCTTGAAGGCGGTCAGTGGAGCGACAGCCTACCGATAATAGTCAGAGCTAAGATCGTGGAGATGCTGGAGAACGCCGGTTTTGTCCGTGTCGCAGCCGCACGCGAAGGACTGTCTGCCGATATTCAGGTGGCGCTGGAGATTCGGGGTTTTGAGGTCACGCTCGATCCGACGCCGGTGGCTCGCGTCGATTTGGCGGTCAAGCTTATCGGCGCCGGCGGAAAAATCATTGGCGCTCGAAATTTTGAAGCCTCAAGTCCGGCCGCGAGCGTCGATGCGAACGACGCCTTTGCCGCGCTCAATCAGGCCTTCGGCAAGGCGGCCTACGATTTCGGCACGTGGATGGAGACGGCAATCTGAGCCTCTCGTGTCGGTGGAAGCGGCGACGCGACGATGAAGTCGAGGATTGACATGGATGCTCAAAGCGTCACCGAGCGCCATTTGTTTCTGTTCGGATCAATCATAAACTGGTTCGCTCGTTACGAGCGACTCATCGCTCAAGCCATGGCGGAGCTCGCGGGAGCCGATTACGTCTCCGTCGCTTTGATGACGCGAGGCCTGAGCTTCGAAGAAAGACGACGAGCCCTTCTCAGCATTCTCCGTCACAGGAAGGTGCCCATGGATCAGTGCGATCGAGTAAGTGAATATTTGAGAATCCCGCACAAGCTCGTTACCCTCCAGGAAGAGATCGTTCACTCAGTCTGGATCGTCAACCGCGAGCTGAATTCGGTGCAGCCGGACTGGATCCTGAATCTCCCACCGACTGTTCAGCCGTGGTTGGCCGCGATCAATGGCGGCCTTGTCGAAGATGAAGCTGAAAAAGTCGGCTCTACAATTGACGACCTCACAGAGGTCGTACGGAGTTTGTCGCTGAACTACTGTCTTCGCCGATTATATTAAAAAAGTCCAGCCGGCGACGTAGCGCGGGCCCAGCAGCGATAACCGGAATAATCTGCAAAGACGGTCTCGCATCGACTCTAAGCGAAGATCGATGAGGGTTTGCGTTAATCCGCGGCGGCGCTCTTGCTCTTACGATTTCGAATAAGAGCTCTAAGCATCAACGAGGCCGTTCTGCGCGCAGCCAGATCGAAGGGTTTTCGTATAATGCTCGCCGCGCGATTTTTTCCATCTTCGTATTGAGATCGCAGCGAATCAAGCGCCGACTGGCGTTGTTGTAGTGCAAATTCTGGCGGTCCGCGGCTAGCCAAGACGCCAGAAAACGCCAATGCGGCGGCGAGCAGGAAATCGAAAGCAGCAACAATTGCGAGGGTCGCGGCCGGACCAAAATTCGAATAAAGTGCGCAATATGTGGCGCCGTTGGCCATGAGGAGGCCGACAAGAGCGGTAAATCCGGCAAAAGCCAGCGTGGCCATTTTCCACACGGCGGCCCGCAACTGGGCGGCAAGGATGACCTTCTCGGTCTGGGCGAGCGTTTGAATGTCTCTTTGGATCATCGGTCGTCAGCTCCGCAATTTGTAAGTTGAGATCCGTTTGGTCCGCGCGGCATTGCGATGAATCAAGCGCAAGGGGGGCTTTGCGCGCTGCGTCGGCGCGAAGGAGGGTTCGATGACGCTCACCAATCGGTTCATTCCTTCATTTCCGCAGTGTTGCGATATACGCCGACAAATCGGCAGCCTCCGCTCTTGTCAAAGCCATGTCAGGCATCTTCGGATGGGGGTCGAGTAGAAAAAGAGCAAGCTTGCCGGCGTCGAAATCGGGTCTGCGCGCGATCGTGGCAAAGGGCGGCGCTTCGGCGACAGTGCCGCCTTGATCGGGCGCCACGACGTGACACGACGCGCACCACTGGCGCGCCAGAGTGCGCCAGAGTTGCGCCATGACTTGGATCGGCCGAGACAGCTCCAGCGACGGTTGAAATGCAGGAGGAGAGTGAGAAGGCGAAGACGATCCGTCGGCTCGAAATAAGCAGGGAAGGCCAAGAGGGAAAATACGGCGGCGGCCGCCGTCTTGCACTGGTCATCTGAGCCTTTCCTTCGATAGAAAGAAGACTCATTCTTATTTGCGGGGGTTGATGACGACTTGCGATAAGTCAACGTTTTGATCGCTTTTCGGAAGAGATTCACTTTGCGGACGTGATCGGGAGGTCGGTGCGTATGCCCTATCAATCTATCGAAGAGTTGCCCGACTCAGTGCGAGGCCGCCTCCCGCCGCACGCCGCGGAAATTTACCGAAGCGCTTTCAACAATGCATGGGCGTCTTACGCGGATCGCGGACCAGCCCGCGAACAAATTGCCCACCGCGTCGCGTGGGCTGCCGTCAAACGACGTTATCGCAAGGCGGACGGCTTTTGGATCGAATACTGAGCCAGCCTCGCGGCTTCATTCGGGAGAAGGCGTCCTTATTCCGAAGATACAAAGTGACGCTCGATTTCCTTCGTCGTGAGCTGCGCCAGATCCTTATCGATCTCCCTTAAAATCAGAGCGCGGACCCGCGGCG
>DATGLU010000628.1:0-2357 GCA_035294045.1 Roseiarcus sp.
GCGCTTCGAGCGCTCCGTCGAGCGCCTTGACGCAAGGCTCGACGAGCGCCGGCGCCTGGACGGCGCGCCGCTGCAGGCGTCGCGTCGCGGCGCCGATGCGCTGCGCCAGGGCGGCGTCGCCGGCAAGGCTTTCATGGGCCGCCTGGATGTCGGCGACGACCTTTTCCGATTGCATCATCGCGGCGCGGCGCTCGGCCAGCATCGCCTCTTCGCCGGCCAGCGGGGCGAGGCGCTTCAGCTCCTCCTGGGCGTGGCGGAGGAAATCGGCGTCGGCGCGCGCCGCCTTCAGGCGCTCGGTTTCGGCGGCCAATTGCTTTTCGCTTTCTTTGAGGACGACGTAGGCGCGGCGCGCCTCCGCCGCCTCGTCGGCGAGGCCGCCGAACGCGTCGACCAAAGCGCGATGGCTCGCCGCGTCGATCAGCGCCCGCTCGTCATGCTGGCCGTGAATCTCGACGAGGCCCGTCCCAAGCGCGCGCAACGTCTGGACGCCGACCGGGAGGTCGTTGACGAAAGCGCGGGTGCGGCCGTCGGCCAATTGCACGCGGCGCATGATCAACTCGCCGTCGATCGCAACGCCCTGCTCGCGCGCCTCGGCGAGCGCCGGCAGGTCGGGAGGAACGTCGAACACCGCCGTCACCTGGCCCTGGCTCTGGCCTTGCCGAACCAGCGCGCCGTCGCCGCGCGCGCCAAGCGCCAGCGCCAGCGAATCGAGCAGGATGGATTTTCCGGCGCCGGTTTCGCCGGTCAGGATCGACAGGCCGGGGCCGAACTCGAGGTCCAGCCGATCGATCAACACGATGTCGCGGATCGTCAGCCGAACGAGCATAGACGGCCCCTTAAGAGCTCAGCCCGGCACGACCGTGTGATAGATTTTCGAAATCCACGAATCCTTGTTCTCTTCCGGCTCCAGCCCGCCGCCTTTCAACAGGGCGTAGGCGTCCTTGTACCACTGGCTGTCCGGGAAATTGTGGCCGAGCACTGCGGCGGCTGTCTGCGCCTCGCTGGTGACGCCGAGGCCGAGATAGGCTTCGGTCAAGCGGTACAGCGCCTCCTCGGCGTGGCGCGTCGTCTGATAGTTCGCCAGCACGTTGCGGAAGCGATTGATCGCCGCGACATAATTGCGCCGGTGCAGGTAGAAGCGGCCGACCGACATTTCCTTGCCGGCGAGCTGGTCGCGGGCGACTTGAATCTTGAACTTCGAATCGTTCACATATTCCGAGTTCGGATATTTCTGAACGATCTGCGAGAACAGTTCGAGCGCCTTGGCGGTACGATCCTGGTCGCGCGAAATATCGGGTATCTGCGCGTAATAGGAGCTCGCCTCGAGATAGGCGGCGTAGGCGGCGTCCGGCGATTCGGGATAAAGCTTGACGTATTTTTCCGCCGACTGCTCGGCATTGTCGTATTCGCCGGCCTTGAATTGCGAATAGGCCGTCATCAGCAGGGCCTTTTTCGACCAGTCCGAATCCGGATAGTTCTTGCCGAGATCGACGAATTTCTTGGCCGCGCCGGACCCGTCCTCCTTGGCGAGGCGCGCCAGGCCCTGGTCGTAGATTTGCGAGGCCGGCACGTCCGGCTCGACTTTCATCTTGTATTTTTCGGCGCCGAACGGATTGTAATCGTTGATGTCGAAAGACCCGCAAGCGGCGGCCGGCGCGGCGAGGAGGATGGCCGCGGCAAGACGCGCGGCGCGCCCCTTGGACGTGATCGGAAGAAAAGCGAAAAGCATGCTGGAGAACTCGATCGTCCCTGCCCCGAGGGCGCCCCTTTAAGATCGGTCGGACCTTTTGCCGGCTGCTTTAGACCAAAGCGCCGTTCAGCGCCACCGATCCTTGCGCGAAGCGGCGATTAACCGGGAATTGCGGCGCAATGGCGCCTTGCCGCTGGCGATCCGCCGTATTCGCCGTCCGCGGTCCGGCTCAGTCGACCTCCGCCGCATAGGCCGCGACGGGGAGGCGGCCGGGCAGGACGGCATGGGCCGCGGCCGGCGCATGGCGCGGCGCTTCGACGAATTCGTAAGCCGAGCGGTCGGCGAAGAGCGTTCGCAGCGCCGCCAAATTCATCGCATGGCCAGGACGATAGGCTTTGAACGCGCCGAGGATCGGCGCGCCGGCCAAGGCCAGGTCGCCGATCGAATCGAGCATTTTGTGCCGCACGAACTCGTCGCGGTAGCGTAGGCCCTCGGGATTGACGACGCGGTCGCCGTCGAGAGCGACCGAATTGTCGAGCGACGAGCCGAGGGCGAAGCCCATTTTCCACAGGCGCTCGACATCGCCGACAAAGCCGAACGTGCGCGCCCGCGCGATCTCGCGGCGGAAAGCGTCGGCGTCGAGATCGAAAATCTTGCGTTGGCGGCC
>DATGLU010000629.1:0-2272 GCA_035294045.1 Roseiarcus sp.
GACGCTCGACCAGATCAAGCAGTTCCAGGACTATTTCGACGCGCTCATGATCGGCAATTTAAGCCGGCGGCGCATGCTGAAATTCATGCCGTCGGACTTCAAGCTGCAAGAGCCGCGCCAGCCGCCTTTGAAGGATCAGTACGACGAATGGCTGGCGCGGCTGGTCTGCTACGCTTTCTCGGTGCCGGTCTCGCCCTTTGTCGGCACGGTCAATCGGGCCACCGCCGAGACCTTGCGCCTGCAGGCGACGCAAGAGGGCCTCGCGCCGATGCGCGCCTGGGTCAAGGACGCGCTCGACCAAGTGATCCAACTCTTCATGGGGGAGGACGACCTCGAATTCGCCTGGGCCGGCGATGACGTGACCGATCCGCTGCAGCAGGCGCAGACGCTGCAAATCCTGGTCGCAAGCGGCGTGAAGACGGTCGACGAGGCGCGAGCGGATCTGGGGCTGGCGCCGTTAGGGAAGGAGCCGTCGCATGAAGTTGCCGCGGCGTCAGCGGCGATCGGGAAATACAATCAATACCACGATGAGATCGGCCGATTCTCCGACGCTGCTGGCGCCGTGACGACAACAGCCGCCGCGGCCGACAACGCTCCTGGCAAGTATTCCGTAGATTTAAAAGAGGAAGATGGAAAATACGGGGGCCATACGATAGCTGAACATGTCGGGCGAACCGAGCTGGAATTGACGCAGCGGATCATCGACTCAATTCCACCGCAGGGAAAAGTCGGGTACCTGCTTTCGCATGCCGGCTCCTTTTCGTCTCTGGAAGCGGCGAATGACTTCGTCAATCAAGTCCTCCAGGCAAACAAGGACGAAGTTGACAGGGTGGCGAGCGGCGCCCAACCTGCGGCCTGGCTGGAGGAACGTTTTGGATATCCCACGGGGAAAGAAGCGGTTGCGACCCCTACATTATCCACCTACATTAGAAATACTTACAATGTCGGCGTCTGGATCGTTGGAGACAGACGCTCGCCGCGGGGATATCGCGTCCAAACTGCATATCCCTGCAATGCAAAACGAACCTATCCTTTAATTTCGCCGGACTGAATCGTTGAGCCATTCGCGACGTTTGGGTCCGCCGCCAAATCGTCGCTCGTCTGAGAGGCAGAAAAATGGAAACAACGCCTGAGTTCGAACGATTGGCGCATTGCTTTTACCAAGGCAGTTTTGAGAACTATACTGACCGTCCGGTCCTGATCGCGACGGCGATAAGTCTCGCGAATTTTACCGATGTTCAGCTTGATGCGCTGCGCCACTTCATGGACAAGCTTTTAGCAGAGAGCGACGATGAACTCGAGAAGGCGTGGATAGAGGCAGATGCAAACTATTGGTTCCGTGGCCCGGGAGCGATGCGAGAATTCTTGACCCAAATTCGACAAATGCTCGATGAGCCAGGGGAAGCGCTGGAGCGGCTTTCCGAAGAAGGAAGAAAGCGACTCAAAGGAGAATGACTGCCGAGGCCTAAGAAGGAATGGATGCAAACAGAGCAGCCGCTTTATCATTAGCGGCCTTGTAGCGCCATTTGCGATAGAGCGCCGTGATCGACATCCGTCACACCATTTTGAAGCTCGCCGAGGTCCTTCAGCGCGAGGATTTTCCTGACGCGAAGACGATTGCCGCCCTGCTCGATCTGGATATTGCCGGCGGGAGGATAACCAAGACTAAGGGCGGCGCCTTTGGAATTGACGCGGCTCGATTGGAGGACGGCGTCGAAGTCGCCGTCGTGGGCGGCTTGAAGCCGCGGCGTACATTGCACCTTATCTTCTTGAACCCTTCGATCCCTTACCGCAGCGTCAGCGACGAGACGTTCGGCGCCAACCAGCGTGTTCGGCTGTCCAAATACAGTCCCGGTCTTGGGTTCGTCTTTGAGCGCGAAGGCCTGCTCTGCGGCCTGACCGCCTCCGCGCCTGACGGAGCGATCGAAAGCCTCTTTTGCGAAGAATCGCAGGTCCCGCCGCATCGCTGATCCGCTCTTGCTTCGCCCTTTGCGCTGAAGCTTAGGCGCCGAACCGAACTTCAAAAGATTTTCAAGCGACAGTCCTTCGACTCGCCTCGCGAGCGCCTTCGCGCGCCCGCGCAATCGCCTGGAGCCGCCATGTCCGATCTGAAGCTTTTCGTCCCGCTCGCCAAGGTCGATCTCGACCAGCGCCTCGTTCACGGCGTCGTCACCGCCGAGGCGCCGGACCGCGCCGGCGAGATTTGCGACTACGCCTCGACCAAGCCCTATTACGAAGCCTGGTCGGCCGAGGCGACGGAGGCGAGCGGCGG
>DATGLU010000630.1:0-2148 GCA_035294045.1 Roseiarcus sp.
GGAAGGGCGCGGCGGCTCGTTTTCGCGCAAGATCAAATCCAGCGCCTGACCCTCACAAAGCCAGCGCCGTTCGAGGTCCCGGCCGAGCTGCCGTTCAAGCTTGCCCGCAAGCTCGGGCAGCATCGCCTGCGCTTCCGGCCGAGCCACAAATGTGATCGCGATTTCCATAATCGGTAGCGCGGTCCTTTCTTGCCAAAAGTATAGGAATGCCGATGCGGCTTAGCAAACGGGCCGCAATCGGCCCTCACCTATGCGCGATTTCCAAGCGCCGCGCGGATGGCCCCGATCCAGTCTTTCTGCTCATGCGTCAGCCTATCTTCCGCGTCAAGGCGGAGGAGAATGGCGAGCGCATCGCGCAGCAGCGCCTCGCCGTTGGCCGCTCCCGCCTGCGCCAGCTTGACGTAACTTACCACCACATCGGTTTGCCACTGCACATTATTGGGATCGCGGGCGGCCAGCCGCTTTGCAATGTCGAGGCCGTCCTCATAGGCTTTGAGCGCGCCGTCGCGGTCGCCGCGGGCCGCGCGGATGTCACCGACGCGATCATAGCTGACCGACAGATCGCGCTGCCATTCGGCATTATTGGGATCGCGGGCGGCCAGCCGCTTTCTTATGTCGAGGCCGTCCTCATAGGCTTTGAGCGCGCCGTCGCGGTCGCCGCGGGCCGCGCGGATGTCACCGATCTTGTTATAGCTCACCGACAGATCGCGCTGCCATTCGGCATTGTTGGGATCGCTGCGCAAAAGGCTTTGCAAGAGGCTTTGTCCGCGTTCATACTGGTCCAGGGCAGGAGAGCGATTCCCAAGCGCCGCTTCTACATCGCCGAGCAGGAAATAAGCCCAATGGCGAAGCTGCGGGTTGTCGATGCGGTTACCGAGCGCGATGACGCGCTCGAAGCTTTGCTTGGCCGCGTCGAGATAGCCCGCGCGCTGTTGCAACTCGCCGAGGAAGATGAGCCCTTCGGCATTATCGGGGTCGATCTCGGCGGCCTTGGCATAGGCGCGCAGCGCCGCATCCGTGTCGTGCAGATAAGCGAAGGCGCCCTTCTGGCGCCAAAGCGCGGCCTCGTCGCGGGCAATGCGCTCGCGCGCGCCCGCCCGCTGCGCGATGAGGTCGTCGAGCGCCGCCTGCGCCGCCTCGCCGGTTTTGTCGCGCAGCGCTTCCTCGCGCCCGGCCTTGAGCAGCGTCTCGATGCCGGCTTCGAGGTCTTTGCCGGCGAGTTCCGCGGCAGGGCCGGCAAAGGCGTCGCCTTGCGCGCGTGTCTGGGCCGCCTCCAGCGCCTTCCGGAGTTCGCCGACCTCTTCGCGAATTCCGCGGATTTCATCGTGCACCACTTCGCGAACGGCGCCCATCTCCGATTTGATGTCTTTCTTGGTCGGCGCGCCGCCGCCGCGGAACATTGCCGCAATGCCAATGATACCCACAATGGTGCCAAGGACTGCGCTCGCCCATTCGAAAATCGCTTTCGTTTCAGGTCCCGGCTTCCAGCCGGAAACATGCTCGACGAACAGCCAAAAGCTGTTGACGGCGTTTTGCAGAAATTCCCACATTTACGGCCTCAAATGAACGCACGCGAAATACCAAGGCGAGGCCTGCCCATGCTTGAGCCCGATCGCCTCGCGAACATTGTCATCGCGGAAAGCGCCGTTGCGCTTATCCGCGATCTTGCCTGAAATAGCGAAGATGCCCGGAAATTACTTACCATGAGCGCGGCGGGAGCGCAAAAGGCGGCGCTGATCTGCGGGCCGACGGCGAGCGGCAAGTCGGCGCTGGCGCTGGAGCTGGCGCGTGAGTTCGGCGGCGTCGTCATCAACGCCGATTCCATGCAGGTCTATGCCGAGCTGCGCATCATCACGAGCCGCCCCACGGCGGCGGACGAGGCGGCCGCGCCGCACCGGCTTTACGGCTTCCGGCCGATGCGCGAGGCTTATTCCACCGGGTTGTGGCTCGCCGATGTGGAGGCGGCGCTGATTGAGGCGCGGCAAAGCGGGCGGCTTCCCATTATTGCCGGTGGAACGGGCCTTTATTTCAGGGCGCTGACCGAGGGCCTGTCGCCAATTCCAGCCATACCGGAGGCCATCCGGGCGCATTACCGGAAGCTCGCCGGGACGGCGCCGCCGGAGGCGCTATATGAGGAACTGAAGCGCC
>DATGLU010000631.1:0-2044 GCA_035294045.1 Roseiarcus sp.
GGCGCTTCAGCGAGGTGCTCGACGATGCGGCGATAGAGCGCCTTCTTCTGCTCGATCGTGCGCGTGTTGCTGACGGTGATCTGAAGGAACACGAGATCGTCGCTGCGGGCCATGCCGAGGTAATGGGCGTCATAGGCGAAATTTCCCGCCTCGTGCTCGTTGATCAGCGCGAAAAGATCGCCTTCGGGCACATCGAAGGTCTCGCGCAGCGCCTCGTAGACGCCGTCGACGATCGCCTTCCGATGGGCGGCGGATTTGCCCTGCCGAAGCGAGATGCGGATCAGTGGCATGGTCGTTCTCCTTTTTGATTTCGCGCGCTTAGTACCGCCTTGCGATAGCCGGCACTAAGCCCGCCAAAACGGTTTCTCGGCTTCGCGCCGCGCATCGATAGGGGTGAGGCCGATGTCGCGAAGCTCGCGCAGATCCATCGCGCAGAGCGCGCGGCGCTCCTGGGCGCGCCGCCGCCACACCTCGATCAGCCCTAGCCAATTCCGGGCTTGGCGCAGATGACCGCGCCAGCACGTCCAGGGCGCCGCGGGAAGCGATATCTGCATCGTCATGACCGCCCTTCCTTTCATACCCAGTCCGGCAACCGGACCTCTCCATGGCAATATGGACGGGCCTTGACGATTTTGAAATCTCATGGATATATATTTCAATGATAATATTTAGAAATCATTGATGCAGCCTCTCGATCTCGATGCCGTCCAGGCTTTCGTGCTGGTGGCGGACCTCCGCAGCTTCACCCGCGCCGCCGAGGCCCTGGGCACCACCCAGTCGGCGGTGAGCCTCAAGCTGAAGCGGCTGGAAGAGCGTCTGCAGCGGCGGCTCGTCGAGCGCACGCCCCGGCTGGTGCGCCTTTCGGCCGATGGCACCGTGTTCCTGGAGCGGGCGCGGGAGCTCCTCTCGGCCCATGACCGCGCGCTGGCAAAGCTGGAAGCCGCGCCGCGGCGGCTCACCCTGGGCGTCAGCGATCACGCCGCCGGCGCCGCCCTGCCGCTGCTGCTGGCGCGCCTCAACGCCTACGATCCGACCCTGGTCATCGAGGTCCGCATCGCCTTCTCGCGCGACCTGCTCGACGCCTTCGACCGCGGCGAATTCGACGCCGTGATCGTGCGGCAGGAGGGCGACCGCCGCGACGGCGAGAAGCTGCTCACGGATCAGCTCGGCTGGTTCGCCGCGCCGGGGTTCAGCCATCGCGCCGGCGAGACGCTGCGCCTGGTCACGCTCGCCCCGCAATGCGGCATTCGCGCGGCGGCGGTGCGCGCCCTGGACGAGGCGCGCATTGCCTGGATCGAAGCCTTCGTCGGCGGCGGCATCGCCGCGGTGGTGGCGGCGGTGACCGCCGGCCTCGGCGTGTCGCCGCTCGCCCGGCGCATCGCACCTACCGGGGCGATCGAGGTCGGGCCGAGCCTGGGGCTTCCGCCGCTCCCCGCCTCGCCCATCGTGCTCCACTCGTCGGTCGCGGCGCCGGGCATCGCCGGCGCCATCCGAACGCTCGCCGCCGCCTTCCGCGCCGCGGCAGCATAGGTGCTTGGGTGCTTGCCGCCGCGCAACAGTCCGCGCTAGAGTGGCATCGTTATGATGCGAAGCGCTTTCCCCGCACGACCCTATTGGCGCCGCTGGTTCAGACCGGCGGCCTAGGATCGCGCAACGCGTCGTTGACCCGAAGCCGCCCCGAACCGAGGCGGCTTTCGCGTTTCAGCAGGTCCATCGCTCACGTCGAATATCCGCCCAAGGGGTCGGCTTCCCGAGAAGGAGGCTGACGATGAACGACTTCGATGTGGTGACCGGCCCGGCGCCCGGCATGGTGCGAGCGAGGGTCGAAGCGGAGGCGGCGAAAGCCGACGCCCGCGAGGATCGGCGCGAGCCAGCGAGACCGCCGCGCGTACCGGCGCAAGCGCCGGAGAAGGCTAGGAACGGGCGGCCTTGAGCAGATCCGACAGCTTCTTCTGAGGGTCGGCGAGCGCGTCCTTCGGCAAGCTGACGCGCGCGGCGACGAGCCGGCGAAGCACCGCCATGTCGCGGCCGTTGTTGACGGTGA
>DATGLU010000632.1:0-4775 GCA_035294045.1 Roseiarcus sp.
TGGATCGGAGCGGACTTGCGCCGCGACCGGCCGAAAGGGGCCGCCCGAGGCGATGATCCGCTTTTGCCTGTCGCCGCAAGGCGCGGTCGTGCCGGATTTGCGCCGCAAATTGCCGGGTCGCGGCGTCTGGGTGTCCGCCCGCAAAGCGGCGGTGGCGCAAGCCGCGCGCAAGCAGGTTTTTGCGCGCGGCTTCAAGGTCGAGGCGAAAGCCGAGCCGGATTTGGCCGATCTGGTCGAGCGCCTGCTTGAGCAGGAGGCGTTGCAGTTTCTCTCGATCGTGAACAAAGCCGGCCTTGTCGTCGCCGGCGCGTTCAAGGTCGAGGAGGCGATACGCGGCGGCGGGATCGCCGCGCTGATCAACGCGGCCGAAGCGTCAAAACAGGGAATGGCGAAGCTGGAGCGCCTGATCCGGGCGAGACTGGGCGCGGAGGCGGAAAAAGTCAGGCGAATAAATCTTTTCTCTTCAAGCCAATTGGATTTGGCGTTGGGGAGGTCAAATGTGATACATGCAGCGCTCCGCGAAGGCGAGGCGAGCGCGGCGTTCCTGAAAAAGGCGCGCCGATTGGCCGATTATCGCGACGAGGATACGCAAATTCCGTCGGAAGCGGCGCAACCCGGCGAGGGCGGCGGCGAGGCCGCCGCAGATGTAACTGGTGGCCGGGCTTCGCCCGGCGCGTGGAAGGGCGAATGAGCGATACGAATAATACCGGCGACAAGACTTTGACCGTGTCGCCGTCGAAAACCCTGCATTTGAAGCGTCCGGTCGAGCAGGGAATGGTGCGCCAGAGCTTCTCGCATGGCCGGTCGAAGGCGGTCGTCGTCGAGAAGGTGAAGCGTCGGATTCCCGGCCCCGGCGAGGCGCCGGCCCGCGAAACCGCGCCGGGCGCCGCGCTGAAAGCCGCGCCGGCGGCCGCGCCCGCGGCCAAGGCGCCCGCTCCGGCGGCCCCGGCCGGTCCGGCCAAGACCGGCGTGGTTCTCCAGACCTTGACCGAAGAGCAGCGTCAGGCGCGGGCCAGGGCGCTGGTCGGCGCGCGGGCGCGCGAGGAGGAGGACCGCCGCCGCCAGGAGGCCGAGGCCAAGGCCCGGGCGGAGCGCGAGGCGCGCGAGCGCCAGGAGCGCGAAGCCGCCGAGGCGCGCAAGCGCGACGAGGAAGCGCGCCGCGCCCAGGACGCCGAGGTCAAGCGCAAGACCGAGGAAGAGGCGCGCCGTCGCCTTTCCGGCGGCGAGCCGGCTCCGACGACGGGCGTCGCGGCGCGTAAGCCGACGCTCGGCGTCGCCGCGACGGCGGCTCGTCCCGCCATTACGCCGGAAGACGAAGACACCGCCAAGCGGGTGATCCGACGGCCCGGCCAGCCGACCAAGGTCGTGCTGCCGCCGCGTCCGACCCGCGGCGGCGAGCAGCGCAACCGCGGCCGTTTGACCGTCACCAGCGCGACGTCCGAGGAAGAGGAGCGCATCCGCTCGATCGCCTCCTTCCGCCGCCGCACGCAGCGCCTCAAAGGCCAGGGCGTCGGCGAGCCGAAGGAAAAGATCGCCCGCGAGATCGTGCTGCCGGAAACGATCACGATCCAGGAGTTGGCGAGCCGCATGTCGGAGCGCGGCGTCGACGTCATCAAGCTGCTCATGAAGCAAGGCCGCATGGCGACGATCACCGACGTGCTCGACGCCGACACGGCGCAACTCGTCGCCGAGGAAATGGGCCACACTGTCAAGCGCGTCGCCGAATCCGATGTCGAGGAAGGCCTGTTCGACCGGCCGGACACGGAAGGGGCGAGCGAGCCGCGCCCGCCGATCGTTACGATCATGGGCCATGTCGACCACGGCAAGACCTCGCTGCTCGACGCGATCCGAGAGGCCAATGTCGCGGCGGGCGAGGCCGGCGGCATCACCCAGCATATCGGCGCCTATCAGGTGACGGCGCCGAACGGCGCGAAAATCACCTTCATCGACACGCCCGGCCACGCCGCCTTTACCGCGATGCGGGCGCGGGGCGCCAGCGTCACCGACATCGTCGTGCTGGTCGTCGCCGCCGATGACGGCGTCATGCCGCAAACGATCGAGGCGATCCGCCACGCCAAGGCGGCCAAGGCGCCGATCATCGTCGCGATCAACAAGATCGACAAGCCCGACGCCAATCCGGAGCGCGTTGCGACCGAGCTTCTGCAGCACGAAGTGCAGGTCGAAAGCTTCGGCGGCGAGACCTTGGCGGTCGAGGTCTCGGCGACCAAGCGGACCAATCTCGACAAATTGCTCGAGGCGATTGCGCTGCAAGCCGAGTTGCTCGACCTCAAGGCCGATCCGAACCGTCCGGCCGAGGGCGCGGTGATCGAAGCCAAGCTCGACCGCGGCCGCGGGCCCGTCGCGACCGTCCTCGTCCAGCGCGGCTCTCTGCATGTCGGCGACATCGTCGTCGCCGGCTCGCAATGGGGCCGGGTGCGCGCGCTGATCGACGACAAGGGCGCGAATGTCGAGACGGCCGCGCCGTCGACGCCGGTCGAGGTGCTCGGATTCTCCGGCGCGCCCGAGGCGGGCGATCGCGTCGCGGTGGTCGAGAACGAGGCGCGGGCGCGCGAGATCACTGAATATCGCGAGCGCCAGAAGCGCGACAAGCAGGCGGTCCGCGGCGCGCCGGCGCGCGGCCTCGCCGACATGATGAGCCAATTGAAGACGGCCGGCCGCAAGGAGTTGCCGCTCGTCGTCAAGGGCGACGTGCAAGGCTCGGTCGAGGCGATCGTCGCGGCGCTCGAAAAACTCGGCAATGACGAGGTCGGCGCGCGGGTCGTCCATTCGGGCGTCGGCGGCGTGACCGAATCGGACATCACGCTCGCCGAGGCGTCGCACGCCGTCGTCCTCGGCTTCAATGTCCGCGCCCATAAAGAGGCGCGCGATCTCGCCGAGCGCCAAGGCGTCGAAATCCGCTACTACAACATCATCTACAATCTCGTGGACGACGTGAAAGCGGCGATGTCCGGCCTGCTCGCGCCGACCTTGCGCGAGGAGATGCTCGGCAACGCGCAAATCCTGGAAATCTTCACGATCTCCAAGGTCGGCCATGTCGCCGGCTGCCGCGTCACCGACGGCGTCGTCCAGCGCGGCGCCAATGTCCGCCTGATCCGCGACAATGTCGTCGTGCATGAGGGCAAGCTCTCGACGCTCAAGCGCTTCAAGGACGAGGTGCGCGAAGTCACGGCCGGCCAGGAATGCGGCATGGCCTTCGAGAACTACCAGGACATGCGCGCCGGCGATGTCATCGAGTGCTACCGCGTCGAAGAGGTGCGACGGACGCTGTGACGGCGGATGGCGTCGGACGAATTAAACTGTCATTGCGAGGAGCGAAGCGACGAAGCAATCCATTCGTAGGGCGCAGCCCTATAACTGGATTGCTTCGCTTCGCTCGCAATGACGGGCGAGCTTGAATTGGGTCATAGGACCATGACAGCGAGCGTAACGCGAGCCGCGGAGGGCTTTGATCGCCGCGCCTTCACAGTGGAGGAAATCCTGCGCATGCAGGAAGTCGGCATCATCTCGGATGATGAGAATTTCGAGCTCATCGAAGGCGAGATCGTCCCGATGCAGGCCAAGACGCACGTCCACGAGTTGATCAAGTCGACGCTGACCTTCGGCGTCGTTCGCGCATTGCCCGACCATTTGTGGTTCGGCGTCGAGAGCACGATGTATCTTTCGGGGAACACGTTCGTCGAACCCGATCTGGTCGTGTACCCGCGGGGAATTAAGCTCGAGGAGGTCAAGGGGACGGATATCGTCCTGGCGATCGAAGTCGCGCTGACCAGCCTCGCCTATGACCGCGGCCTTAAAGCGCAACTCTACGCCCGTCACGGCGTGCGCGAGCTGTGGGTGATCGACGCCAATCGGCGCCGCGCCTATGTGCATACCGCGCCGAAGGCGGGCGTTTGGGAGCACATTGCCGAGTTTGGTCCGGAGGACGCGCTGATCTGCCCGGTTATTCCAGGCTTTTCGGTGAAGCTCGGCGCGATCTAATCCCCCATTGCGCCGCGCCCGACATTTCCATTTCAGATTGTTCTCCCATGCCTCGTTCGGGACATAACGCCGCCAATCCATCGCAGCGCCTTTTGCGCGTCGCCGAGGCGGTGCGCCATGCCGCCGTCGAAGCTTTGGCGCGTGGCCATTTCGAGGAGCCGGCACTGGCCGCCGGGTCGCTGACCATCCGCGAGGTGAAAATGTCGCCGGATTTGCGCCTGGCGACGCTTTTGGTCATGCCGCTCGGCGGCAAGCAGCGCGAGGAGGCGCTGGCGGCGCTGGAGCGCAACAAGAAAGCGTTGCGCGCCGAGATTGCCCGCAGAGTGAATCTCAAATTCGCGCCCGATCTGCGTTTCGTCCTCGACGACAGCTACGACGCGCAGGCGCGGATCGACGAACTCCTTCACTTGCCGCGCGTCGCGCGCGATTTGAAGCCAATGGATTCGCAGGATGATTGAGCAAGAGACGGAAGCGCGCGAAACGAGCGCCGAGGGGCGGTCAAAAGGCCAGCGCCGCTCGACGCGCGTCGAGGTCAATGGCTGGGTCTGCCTCGACAAGCCCGTCGGCCTCACCTCGACGCAAGCGGTTTCGCAACTTCGCTGGCTTTACAACGCGAAGAAAGCCGGCCATGCCGGCACGCTCGATCCGCTCGCCTCGGGCGTCTTGCCGATCGCCTTTGGCGAAGCGACCAAGACGGTCTCGATCGTCCAGGACGGCCTGAAGGCGTACCGTTTCGTCGTCAAATGGGGCGAGGAGACCGACAGCGACGATTCCGA
>DATGLU010000633.1:0-3880 GCA_035294045.1 Roseiarcus sp.
GATTTTCGGCTTCCAGGTGCGCTTGGCCGGCTCGTCGCCCAAGGCGGCCCGCTTCGGCGGCTTCAACGACAAGCGCATCGCCTTCGCCGCCTTCGCCATTTCCGGTGGGCTCGCCGGGCTTGCCGGCATCGCGGAAGTCTCCGGCAAGATCGGACAGCTCCTGACGACGATCTCGCCGGGCTATGGCTTTTCGGCGATCATCGTCGCCTTTCTCGGCCGATTGTCGCCGGTCGGCATTTTCATCGGCGGCCTGGTTCTCGCCATCACCTTTGTCGGCGGCGAAGACGCGCAGATCGCGCTCAAATTGCCAGGCGATTTGACGCTCGCCTTTCAAGGCGTGCTGCTGATCTGCGTGCTCGCCGCCGACGTGCTCGCCCGCTATCGGCTTCGCCTGCGACTGGGAGCTAAATCGTGACCTTCGACGCGCAGCAAGTTCAGGCCGTGCTGATCATCGTGGTCACGGCGGCGACGCCGTTGCTGATCGCGGCGGTCGGCGAACTGGTCGCCGAGCGCTCCGGGGTGCTCAATCTCGGCGTCGAGGGCATGATGATCATCGGCGCGGCGACCGGTTTCGCCGCGGCCTATTCGACCGACTCGACCCTGGTGGGCGTCGCCGCCGGCATCATCGCTGGCGCGATCCTCGCGGCGATTTTCGCCTTTCTGACGCTCGGCCTCGCCGCCAATCAGGTCGCGTCCGGCCTTGCCTTGACCATTCTCGGACGCGGCGTCGCCAATCTGATCGGCGCCGGCTTTGTCGGCCTTAAGCGCACGCCCGCGCCGCATCTCTACATTCCCGGCCTGACCGACATTCCCCTGATCGGCAAGCTTTTCTTCGGCGAGGATTTCTTCGTCTATTTCGCGCTGCTGCTGACCGGCTTCGTCGCTTATTGGCTGATCCGCACCAGGCCGGGCCTCACTCTCCGGGCGGTCGGCGACAATCATTTTTCCGGCCATTCGCTCGGCGTGCCGGTGCGCCGCATCCGGCTGCTCGCCGTGCTGTTCGGCGGCGGCTGCGCCGGCCTTGCCGGCTCCTATCTGTCGCTCGCCTATACGCCGTTCTGGTCGCCGGACATGACCGCCGGCCGCGGCTGGATCGCCTTGGCGCTGGTCGTCTTCGCCTCGTGGAAGCCTTGGCGGGCCTTTGCCGGCGCCCTGCTGTTCGGCGGCGTCACGGTGCTGCAACTCGTCTTCCAGACCTGGGGCGTGCCGATCCCGCCGCAGTTCCTCGCCTCTTTGCCTTATTTGACGACGATCGCGGTGCTGGTCGTGCTGTCGATCCGCGACATTCGCGGCGCCGCCGCGCCGGCTTCGCTCGGCCTCGCGTTCATTCCGGATCGGTAAGAACGAGACCGAAACGCTTTTTGTTGCTTGGAAGGGCCGCGCTTTCTATAGCTGGGGCAGGGGTTTGACCGGGCGGCCCAGCCGAGTGAACCAAAGCCGGATACGGCCGCCGGCAGTGCAATGGTCGGAATGAAACGGGAGAGAGTTACATGCGCAAATTGATGACGGCCGCGGCGGTCGCGGCTCTGACGCTGGCTTTCGCCGGCGCCGCCGAGGCGGCGGCTAAGGTGAAGGCCTGCTGGGTCTATGTCGGGCCGGTCGGCGATTTCGGCTATTCCTATCAGCACGACCAGGGCCGCCAATACGCGGCCAAGGAGCTCGGCGACAAGGTCGACGCTTCGACCTATCTCGAAAATGTGCCGGAGAACGACAGCGAGCGCGCTTTCGAGCAATTGGCGCGATCGGGCTGCAACATCATCTTCGGCACCTCCTTCGGCTTCATGGATCCGATGGTGAAGGTCGCCAAGAAGTTCCCCAACGTAAAGTTTGAGCATGCGACCGGCTACAAGCGCCTGCCGAACCTCGCCACCTATGCCGCCCGATTCTATGAAGGCCGCTATGTGATGGGCCAGATCGCCGGCAAGATGACCAAGACCAACACGATTGGCTACATCGTCTCGTTCCCGATCCCTGAAGTCATTCAGGGCATCAACTCGTTCGAGCGGGGCCTGCAATCGGTCAATCCGAACGCCAAGATCAAGATCGTCTGGGTCAGCACCTGGTTCGATCCGGGCAAGGAGGCGGACGCCGCCAAGGCTTTGCTCGCCGGCGGCGCCGACATTCTCACCCAGCACACCGATTCCGCCGCGCCCCTCCAGGAGGCCGAGAAAGCCGGCAAGCTCGGCTTTGGCCAGTCGTCCGACATGATCAAGTTCGCGCCGAAGGCCCAGTTGACGGCCAACACCGACAATTGGGGTCCCTATTACGTCGAGCGGATCAAGGCCGTGATCGATGGGACCTGGAAATCCCAGGACACGTGGGACGGCATCGGCAAGGGAATGGTCAAGCTGGCGCCGTTCACCAATATGCCCGACGACGTGAAGGCCATGGCCGAGAAGACCACCGCCGATATCGGCTCCGGCAAGCTGCAAATCTTCGCGTGTCCGGTCATCGATCAGTCCGGCAAGGATCAGTGCAAGCCCGGCGCGAAGACGCTGGACGATGGCCAGATTCTGGGCATGAACTGGTATGTGAAGGGGATCGACGACAAGATTCCGCAATAAGCGTCTCTTCGGAAAGAAACCTTGCAGAAATCAACGAGGCGGCCGTCGGGCCGCCTCGTTTTTCTTGGCGCGGATGGGCCTCGCAGCGCCCCTGCGCGATCGTGTCGCGCCGCGCTCCGGCTTGCTAGGCGCTTGGCGGGCGGCCGGCCAGCGCGTATAGGTCGCCAGCGAAACACGGCGCCGGCGCCGCGACTTTAGCGAGAAGGCTTGACCAGCCGATGACCGAACCGATGCGATTGAAAGGCGAAGGCGTGGATGCGTCCGTCAAGAAAAGCGAAGAAGGCGGCCTGTGGGAGATCGTCAAGGTCATCCTGCAAGCGGTGGCGATCGCCATCGTCATTCGCACCTTGCTCTTCCAGCCGTTCAACATCCCGTCCGGCTCGCTGATCCCGACCCTCGATATCGGCGACTATCTTTTCGTCTCGAAATATTCCTACGGCTATTCGCATTTCTCGCTGCCCTCCTTCCTCGATTGGTTTCCCAACGAATGGCATGGCAGGATTTTGGCCTCGCAACCGAAGCGCGGCGATGTGATCGTCTTCCGCCTGCCGCGCGACGAGACCACCGATTACATCAAGCGCCTGATCGGCCTGCCCGGCGATAAGATTCAGATGGTCCATGGCCGCCTGGTCATCAACGGCCAGATGGTCGAGCGCCAGCCGCTGCCGCCCTACCATCTCACCGACCGGTCCGGACACGATATCGCGGTGCCGCATTACCTCGAAACGCTGCCCGGCGGCGTCAAGCACGAGATCATCCAGATCGAAGGCGACGACGGCTTCTACTCCAATACCGACGTCTACACCGTGCCGCCCGGCCACTATTTCATGATGGGCGACAATCGCGACAACTCGACCGATTCACGCGTTCCGGAGGATCGCGACGGCGTCGGCTATGTGCCGTTCGAGAATCTGATCGGCAAAGCCCAGATCATCTTCTTCTCGGTCAAGGACGGCTACCCGGCCTGGGAGTTCTGGGAATGGCCTTGGACGGTGCGATGGGACCGGCTGTTCCACCCGGTTCATTAGAATGGCGAAAGCAGAGCGAGCGAAAGCCTCGCTTGCCGATCTTGAGGCCAAGCTCGCCTATCGTTTTTCCGATCCCTCGCTCGCCGAGCGCGCGCTGACGCATTTGTCGGCGGCGCGTTCGGACTCGGCGAGCAGCCGCCTCGAGTCCTATCAGCGGCTGGAGTTTTTAGGCGATCGCGTGCTCGGCCTCGCCATCGCCGAAATGCTCTACGAAGCCTATCCGCAGGCGAGCGAGGGCGAGTTGTCGATCCGCCTGGCCGCCTTGGTGCGCCGGGAAGCCTGCGCCGA
>DATGLU010000634.1:0-2490 GCA_035294045.1 Roseiarcus sp.
AGCGTGCGCGTCTCCTTCGAATTCTTTCCGCCCAAGACCGCAGAAATGGAGCAGGCGCTGTGGGCGGCGATTCGGCAGTTGGCGCCGCTGATGCCCAACTTCGTTTCGGTCACCTACGGCGCCGGCGGCTCCACGCGCGAGCGAACGCACGCAACGGTCAACCGCATCCTCGCCGAGACGATGCTGACGCCGGCCGCGCATCTGACCTGCGTCGCCGCAACGCGCGCGGAAGTGGATCAGGTCATCGCCGCCTATGCGCAGGCGGGCGTGCGCCATATCGTGGCGTTGCGCGGCGACCCGCCCGGCGGCTTCGACGAACGATACACGCCGCATCCCGGCGGCTACCGTAACGCCGCCGACCTCGTCGCCGGCATAAAGCGCATAGCCGACTTTGAAATCTCGGTTTCCGCGTATCCGGAAAAGCACCCGGACAGTCCCTCGCTCGCCGCCGATATCGACATGCTCAAGGCCAAGGTCGACGCCGGTGCATCGCGCGCGATCACCCAGTTCTTCTTCGACAACAGCCTTTACTTTCGCTATCTCGACCGCGTGCGTGCCGCCGGCATCGGCATCCCGATCGTGCCCGGCATTCTCCCGGTACAGAATTTCAAGCAGACCAGGAATTTCGCCGCGCGCGCCGGCGCCTCGGTACCGGAGTGGCTTGCCGCGCGTTTCGAGGGCCTCGACGAGGAGCCGGCGACGCGCAAGCTGATCGCCGCCGCGGTCGCCGCCGAGCAGGTGCTGGACCTCGTCGATCAGGGCGTCACCGATTTTCACTTCTACACCTTGAACCGCGCCGACCTTGTTTATGCGATCTGCCATCTCCTCGGAGTGCGGCCGGTCAAAGAGCGGGACGCGCGCGTCTTCTCCGTCGGCGAGCGCGAACAGGCTTGACCCAGTGAGTGTCCCACCGGTGAGCGAACCGAGCAAGGAATCGACCCTGCGCCGCATCGCGGCCGAGCGTATCCTCGTGCTTGACGGTGCCATGGGCACGATGATCCAGGCGCTCGGGCTCGACGAGCAAAGCTATCGCGGCGCCCGCTTCGACGCCTGGAACCGCGAGATCCGCGGCAACAACGATCTGCTCAATCTCACCAGGCCCGACGCCGTGCGCGCCATTCATCTCGCCTATTTCCGCGCCGGCGCCGACATCGTCTCCACCAACACGTTTTCTTCGACCTGCATAGCGCAAGCCGATTACGGCATGTCCGAGATCGCCTACGAGTTGAATGTCGCCGGCGCGCGGCTCGCCTGCGAGGCGGCGCGCAGCGTCGAGGCCGAGGACGGTCGCCCGCGCTTCATCGCCGGCGCCATCGGTCCGACCAACCGGACCGCCTCGATCTCGCCCGACGTGCTCAACCCGAGCTTCCGCGCCGTCACCTTCGACGCGCTACGCGACGCCTACAGCGAGCAGGCGCGCGGTCTCCTCGACGGCGGCGTCGATATTCTCCTGATCGAGACGATTTTCGACACGCTCAACGCCAAGGCCGCGATCTTCGCTTGCGCCGAAGTCATGGAGGCGCGCGGCGTCCGCGTACCGCTGATGATCTCCGGCACCATCACCGACCGCGCCGGCCGTCTGCTCTCCGGCCAGACGCCGGAGGCGTTCTGGAATTCAGTCGCTCATGCCGCGCCGTTTTCCGTCGGCTTTAATTGCGCGCTCGGCGCACGGCAGATGCGCGCCCACATCGCCGACCTGTCGCGGGTCGCCGGCACGCTGATTTGCGCCTATCCCAACGCCGGCTTGCCCAACGAATTTGGGCATTACGATGAAAGCCCGGAGATCATGGCGGAGCTGATCGGCGAGTTCGCCGACGCCGCTCTCGTCAACATCGCCGGCGGCTGCTGCGGCACGACGCCCGATCACATCCGTGCCATTGCGGCGGCGGTTGCCGGCAAGAAGCCGCGGCCGATCCCCGCCATCCCGCCGCGGCTGCGGCTCTCCGGCCTGGAGGCCTTCACGCTGACCTCGGCAATCCCGTTCGTGAATATCGGCGAGCGCACCAATGTCACGGGCTCGGCGCGATTCCGCAAGCTCGTCACCGGCGGCGATTATGCGGCCGCCCTCGCCGTCGCCCGCGACCAGGTGACAAACGGCGCGCAAATCCTCGACGTGAACATGGACGACAGTTTGCTCGATTCCGAGAAGGCCATGACCACGTTTCTCAACCTCATGGCCTCCGAGCCCGACATCGCCCGCGTGCCGGTGATGATCGATTCCTCGAAATTCTCGGTGATCGAAGCGGGACTCAAATGCGTGCAAGGCAAGGGAGTGGTGAATTCGATTTCGCTGAAGGAGGGCGAAGAGGTCTTCATCCGCCAAGCCCGGATCGTCCGTCGCTACGGTGCCGCGATCGTGGTCATGGCCTTCGACGAAATCGGACAAGCGGACACGCTCGAGCGCAAGAAGGCGATCGCAGCGCGCGCTTACGACATTCTGGTCAACCGCGTGGGCTTCCCGCCTGAAGACATCATCTTCGATCCGAATAT
>DATGLU010000635.1:0-2074 GCA_035294045.1 Roseiarcus sp.
CCAAGCCTTGCGTGGCTACGCTTACGTCCATATCGCGCCCGATCTCGAAATGATGGCGCGCGTCTACGCCGAGGCGGCAGCGGGGTTGCTGCCAAGCGAGCCGGCGCTGGTTGTCGGGCAGCCGACGGCGATCGATCCGTCGCGCGCGCCGGCGGGAAAACATATCCTTTGGATTCAGGCGCGGGTGCTGCCGGCGGAGATTCGCGGCGACGCGGCGGGCCGGATCGCCGCCGCGAATTGGGACGATGCGAAGGAGCCCTATGCCGAGCGCGTCCTCGACCTTCTCGAAAGCTACGCGCCGAATCTCCGCGAGCGGATCCTCGGCCGGTCGGTCTTCTCGCCGCTCGACCTCGAACGGGAGAATCCGAACCTGATCGGCGGCGACAATCTTTCCGGCAGCCATCATCTCGACCAGAATTTCTTCTTCCGCCCGGTCGCCGGCTGGTCGCGCTACCGCACGCCGGTCAAGAATCTCTACCTCTGCGGCGCTTCGACTTGGCCGGGGGCCGGAACCGGGGCCGGATCGGGCTTCATTTTGGCGCGAATGCTTGCCGGCTGAGTCTCGATCTTTGACATTTAAAGCATCCTGTCCTATGGCCGGCGCCGTCCTCCATGCTTCCGGTCAAGACCGTGGCGAGCGAGCAATCCACCGACAATTCCGAGCCGTCCGCGGATTTCGAGATTCTCGTCCGCGGCGCGCGCGGCGGGCAGCAGCCGCAATTGCGGCTATGGCTGCGCATGCTGTCGATTACGAAAATGATCTCGCAGGAAATCCGGCGCCGCCTCAGGGCGGATTTCGACGCGACGCTGCCGCAATTCGATCTTCTCGCCCAACTCTATCGCGAGCCGGAAGGCTTAAGGCTCAGCGACTTGTCGCGGCGAACCATGGTCACGAACGGCAATATTACGGGCCTTGCCGACCGGCTCGAAGCCGATGGGCTAATCGTCCGCGAAATGCTCAATGGCGACCGGCGGGTCACCGTGGCGAAGCTGACGCGGCGCGGCCGCGAGGTTTTCGCCGCCATGGCCAAAGCCCATGAAGGCTGGCTGCGCGAATTGATGGCGGATGTCGACGAAGAGACATTGGCCGGCGGCTTGCAGCATCTCGCCAAAATCAAGGGCTCGGCCAGCCGAAGGCTGATCGAAGAATAGTCGCGCAAGCGGCGTTTCTCTTGTTCATACGGCAGCTCGCTGTCCAGCGCCAAAGAGCGCGCGCATGCGCCGCCCGCCCAGGGCTTGACGGCGCCGGCCAAGATATTTTAAGCTTGAAGCAATTGGACTCGGATCGAGGAGAGCCGAGGCATGCGGATCGTTTGCGTCGGCGGCGGGCCGGCCGGCTTGTATTTCGGCCTGCTGATGAAGCTGCGCCGCCCCGACCACCGCGTCACCGTGATCGAGCGCAACAAGCCTTACGACACGTTCGGCTGGGGCGTCGTCTTTTCCGACGCGATGATGCAGGCGATGCGCGCGGCCGATCCGGTCAGCGCCGCCGAGATCGCCGACGCCTTCAATCACTGGGACGACATCGAGCTCATCTTCAAGGGCCGCCGGCAGCGCACGACCGGCCACGGCTTCATCGGCATCGGCCGCAAGCGCCTTCTGAACATTCTCCAGCGCCGCTGCGAGGAGCTCGGCGTCGAACTCGTCTTCGAGCGCGAGGTCGACTCCGACCTCGAATTCGAAGACGCCGACCTGATCATCGCCTCGGACGGCGTCAATTCGAAGATCCGCGAGCGCTATGCAGCCGCCTTCCAGCCCGACATCGTCGTGCGCCCGAACCGCTATATCTGGCTCGGCACCAAAAAGCCCTTCGACGCCTTCACTTTCGATTTCCGCCGCACCGAGCATGGCTGGTTCCAAGCGCATATCTACAAATTCGACCGCGACGCGTCGACCTTCATCGTCGAGACGACGGAAGACGCTTTCCTCGCGCATGGGCTCGACCAGCTTGACCAGCAGGGCTCGATCGAATTCTGCGAGCGGGTTTTCGCCGAGACGCTTGGCGGCGCGAGCCTGTTGAGCAACGCGCGGCATCTGCGCGGCTCCGCCTGGCTCAATTTCAATCGCTTGGTCT
>DATGLU010000636.1:0-2819 GCA_035294045.1 Roseiarcus sp.
GGTGGTGAAAGCCTAAGTCGCCGGCGTACTGGCGTCGCCGTCATTCCCGCGCGAGCGGGAATTGAGGGAATCGTGGTATCGAAGGAGAGATCGTACCGGATTCCCACTTTCGTGGGAGCGACAAGCGCGTTCAATTCCACCGCGCGGCCGCTTCGTCGTCCGCGCTCTTCGGCTCGACCCAATCGCCGAGCGCGCCGCCGACAAGATGCGCGCGCTTCCAGAACGGCGCGCGGGTCTTCAGATAATCCATCAGGAAATTCGCCGCCGCGAAAGCTTCGCCGCGATGCGTGGCGGCGGCGGCGACGAGGACGATGCGGCCGCCCGCCTCGATCAGGCCGTAGCGATGGACGATGGTCAAGCCGAGCAGCGGCCAACGCGCCAAAGCATCGCCGGCGACGCGCTCGATCTCGGCCTTCGCCATGGCGCCGTAATGTTCGATCTCCAGCGCTTCGAGCGTCCCGCCTTCGTCGCGGCACAGGCCGACAAAGCTGATCAGCGCGCCTATATCGGCGCGGCCCTGGCGCAACGCCTCAGTCTCGGCGGCGGCGTTGAAATCCTCGCGCTGCACGCGAATGATCGGCTTCGCGACAGCGTTCATCGTCAGCCGCCGGTCATCGGGGGAAAGAAGGCGATCTCCCTGGCCCCGGCGATTTTCGCGTCATGCGAGACATGGGCGTGGTCGATCGCCGCCCGGATCACGCTCTTCTTTTCGAAAGCGTGGGCGTAAGTCTCGTCCTTGGCCGACAGCCAAGCGATGAGATCGCCAACCGTCGCGACGCCGGCCGGCGGCGCGATCTCCTCTTCGCTTTTGCCGACGCGCTCGCGCAGCCAGGCGAAATAAAGCGCCTTCATCTTTCACTCAGTCGGAGGCGAGGTGGTCAAAGCTCGCCTTCAGATAGTCCCAGCCGGTATAGAGCGTCAGGATCGCCGCCGCCCACAGGAGAATGACGCCGATCTTGGTCGTCCCGGGTAGGAGCTGCTCGCCGGCCGGGCCGGCGATCAGGAAGCCGAGCGCGACAAGCTGCACGGTGGTCTTCCATTTGGCGATGGTCGAGACCGGCACCGGCACGCGCAATTCGGCGAGAAATTCGCGCAAGCCCGAGACCAGGATTTCGCGGCACAGGATCACGATCGCCGCCCAGAGCGACCAGCCGGCGATCACCCGGTCGGCGGCAAGCACCAGCAAGGTCGCGGCGACCAGCAATTTGTCGGCGATCGGGTCGAGCATGCGGCCGAGCGAGGATTGCTGCGACCAGGCGCGAGCGAGATAGCCGTCGAGGAAATCGGTGATCGCCGCGGCGATGAAAATCGCCAAAGCCGTCCAGCGCATCCAATGCTCTGCCGGCCAGAACAAAAGCGCGACGACGAGCGGCACCGCGACCAACCGACCATAGGTCAGCAGGTTCGGCAGATTCCATTGCCGCTGCGCGGCCCCGGTGGAAGCAGAAGCCATGACCCTCAGGAGGTGACATTGTCGAGCGGTCGCGGTCAATGACCACGAATGTCACATAGGGGCGAGGCGGGCCGGAATAAAGGCGGGGAAGAAAAATCGGCGGTCGGCAGTGGGCGGTCGGCAGTCGGGGCGGTGGGTAAACGATGGGTAATGGACCGCCGGCTCTTGCCACCGCGCGCCCGCTTCTGCCTATTGCCGTTCCCGACTGCCGATTGCCCACTGCCGATTTCGAGGCCCCCCATGCCCGCCGCGCATGTCGTCGACCATCCCCTCGTCCAGCACAAGCTGACGCTGATGCGCGACAAACAGCGCTCGACCAAGGGCTTCCGCCAGCTCATGAACGAGATCGGCATGCTGCTGTGCTACGAGGTGACTCGCGATTTGCCGATCGAGATGGTCGAGGTCGAAACGCCGCTCGAAAAGACGATGAAGCCGATGATCGCCGGCAAGAAGCTGGTCTTCGCGCCGATCCTGCGCGCTGGCGTCGGCTTTCTCGACGGCATGCTGGAGCTGGTGCCGTCGGCCCGAGTCGCCCATATCGGCATCTATCGCGATCCGCAGACGCTGGAGGCGGTGGAATATTACTTCAAGGCTCCGGCCGACGTCGCCGAGCGCCTGGTCATCGTCATGGACCCGATGCTGGCGACCGCCAATTCGGCGATCGCGGCGATCGATCGCCTCAAGCGCCGGGGGGTCAAGGACATCCGCTTCGTCTGCCTTCTGGCCGCGCCGGAAGGCGTCGAGCGACTGAGCAAGGCTCATCCCGAGGTGGAAATCTGGACCGCCGCAATCGACGAGCGCCTTAACGATCACGGCTATATCGTCCCCGGCCTCGGCGACGCCGGCGACCGGATGTTCGGAACGAGATGAGGGCGGACGCGCTCGACAATTGATCGCCGTTCCAATTGCCTTCCCGCCGGGCCGCGCCTATATATCGGCCATTCCCGCATGGATGATGATTTGAGGCTCCGCCTCCCGGGCGCTGGCTAAGAAAGCGCGCCGCGAAGTATTCTTGGGGACAGGCGAAGGAGAACTGAACTATGAGCGAAGCGCCGCTAATGCCCAAAGCGACCGCCGTCTGGCTGGTCGAAAACACCTCGCTCACCTTCGATCAGATCGCCGAATTCTGCAAACTCCACCCGCTGGAAGTGAAAGGAATCGCCGACGGCGAGGTGGCGACCGGCATCAAGGGTCATGACCCGATCGCCTCCGGCCAATTGACCCGCGAGGAAATCGCCGAGGGCGAGAAGAATCCGGAGCACCGGCTGGCGCTGGCCGTCGCCAAGGTGCGCCTGCCCGAGTTCAAGAAGCCGCGCGGCGCCCGCTACACGCCGCTGTCGCGCCGCCAGGACCGGCCCAACGCCAT
>DATGLU010000637.1:0-3594 GCA_035294045.1 Roseiarcus sp.
GAAATGTGCGCACCCCTTCCGCGACCAACGGGGTGCAGACCGCGTCCTTCGTGTTGAAGCCATTGTCCAGGGACAAGACGACGCCTACGGCGTCGGCCGCATCGGCGAATTGCGTCAGCGGCGCCTCGAAATCATCGCCGATCAGCGCAGCAGTCAAGAGCTCGTTGGTCGCCGCTCTCAGCGCCTCGCGACGGATCATGGCCGTTCCCCAAGGGCTAGATAGACCGACAGCGGCTGGCCGAATTTCTCCACGCCGCGCAGCACAGCTACGGCCGTCATCGGCTATCCGCGTCGTTTGGCTAGCAGATAAAGCTCGCCTTTTTTTGGCGTCCTGTCCAGCGCATACGCAACAGCCTGTCTCAAATAAGACAGGCGAGAGGCCGCGCTCCGAGCGTAGGCTGGTCGCAACCGCGACGCGCGCTCTCCCCATCGGCCGGCTGGAGTTCGATATGTCAAACGGGACAGTGAGATTGATTTTCTGGAGTCTCCTCGGGCTGTCAGCCGCGACCTTGCTGGCGGCTTGCACCCTGCAACAGCAGATCGACGCCTATGAGGGGCACCCGTTCGGCGGCCATGGCGCGCCGAGCTCGTCCAGCTCATCGGGCGGCGCTGTTTCCGATCGCCGCTTGAAGACGGACATCAAGCGAATCGCGACGTCTCCGAGCGGCATTCCGATCTATTCATTCCGCTATGTCTCGGGCGGGCCAACCTATGTCGGCGTCCTGGCTCAGGAGGTGCTCAAGGTTCGGCCGGAGGCTGTTCGAACCAACCCGAGCGGATACATGACGGTCGATTGCGGCATGATCGACGTCAAACTAATGACGCTCGACGCCTACAAAGCTTCGCACAACGCCAAGCGAAGCGCGTTCTTCCGACCTCCGGAGGCTGTGAGGGACTGATCGAAAATTCGAGATTGCCCTTTCTGCGAGGGCGCCGTCCGGCGACGCGGCTTTTTGAGGCAGACGCTCGAATCCTCCTAAGCGCATGCGACGAGACACGCAATCCGCCCTCGCTCCGTAGGTGCGAAAATGGCGTTCGTAGGTTTAAACGCGCCATAGCGCGCCTATCCCAAATGGGACAGGCGAATCGACACGCCCTCCGCCAAGCTTGCAAGCTGGTCTGCAAGGAGGGCTTGGGCATGCCAAGGGCGAAAGTCAGCATCATTCTATGGGCTTTGCTGGGACTGGCCGGAACGGCCCTGACCGCGTGCACAGGCGAGCAGATCAGCAGCTTCGTCAACGAAAACAGCGGTTGGCTAGTCCCCGTCTATGGGATCGGCGGCGGCCATAGCGGGCCAAGCTCGTCGAGCTCATCGAGCTCGTCCGGCGGCGTTGTTTCCGATCGTCGCTTGAAGACGAACATCAAGCGAATCGCGACGTCTCCGAGCGGCCTGCCGATCTATTCATTCCGCTATGTCTCGGGCGGACCGACCTATGTCGGCGTCCTGGCTCAGGATGTGCTCAAGGTTCGGCCGGAGGCCGTGCGAACCGACGCGAGCGGATACATGACGGTCGACTACGACATGATCGACGTTAAAATGATGACGCTCGACGCATACAAAGCGATGCATGAGGCCACGCGGAACGCGCCGTCCCGGCCTCTCGAGGCTGTGAAGGACTGATCGAAAATTCAGGCTTTGCGGGACGCTCGGCGCTCGCAACGCGCTCTCTCGCCCGGCGTTGCCGAGAATGAAGGCGACCGAGCCAAATAGCCCCTCGGACGGATGCGCAAGCCGGACCGTGGCTGCGGGCGGCGCGCCGCCGCGCCCAGCCTCGGCGGTCGCCTGGTCTGTCGGCCTTGCCGGTCTTGTCACGATTCTGGCGAGTGGCGCGCTCGTCGTCCGCTCCAGCCTCGATCCGGCGTGCGGCGGGCTCCTTGTCATGGGCTGCGGCCTCGTCCCCGCTTTGATCTTGGACGGCGCGCCCAAGGCGCGGCGGGCCCTGGCGGCGGCGCCCCGATCGTTTTCGCCGCAGCGCGTGGCGGTGAAACTGATCGGCTTTGCCGTCGCCGCCGTACTCATGGCGGCAATCGTCGCGCTGTTCCCATTGTTTCACCGCGCGGAATTCGCCGCGCTCTTCGCGGCGGCGCCTTGGCTGTTGGCGCTCGCGCCCGCCGCCGCGCTCTATGTCGCCCTCGCCGACAGGCTCGCCGGCGAGGACGGGCTCTATGCGCTCGGCGCGGCGGCGCTCGGCCGGCGGTTCGAACCGGCCGCGCTGCGGGATTTTTGTCTCGTCCAGGCGATCAAGCTGTTCTTCTTCCCGCTCATGCTCGGCGGGCTCGCCGCGGATATCGCTTTCTTCCGCCAGGCGCCGGGGCCGGCGCCGCTCTTCGCCGACATGGAGGGTTTCTTCTGGTGGAGCCGATTGATCTTCGCCTGCGATGTCGCCCTTGCCGGCCTCGGCTATCTCGCGACGCTGAGATTGTTCGGCTGGGAAACACGGGCGCCGGAGCGAAGCCTTGCGGGCTGGGTCGTCTGCCTCGCCTGCTACGAACCGTTCTGGCCGATCCTGGAGCGCTCGTTCCTCAACTATGGCGACGGCGATACGGCGCCGATTCTCGCGCAGGGCTCGCTCGCCCAGCATGTCTTCATTGTGGTCGCGCTCGCCGCCAACGGCGTCTATCTCCTTTCGACCGTCGCTTTCGGTCCGCTCTTCTCCAATCTCACTCGGCGCGGAATTATCACGTCCGGCCCCTATCGCTGGAGCAAGCACCCGGCCTATCTCGCCAAGAATTTCGGCTGGTGGCTCTATGAAGCGCCGTCGCTCTTGAGCAGCGGGCCTTATGGCGCGCTGAGCCGCGCGATCAAGCTCCTCTGCGTCAATGCGATCTACTTCGCCCGCGCGCGCTGCGAAGAGCGAATGCTCGCCGAAGATCCGGTCTACGGCGCCTATGCGGACTACGTCGCGGCCAATGGATTAGTCGCCGTTCTCGTCAGACTTTTCGGCGAAGCGGGGCGTCGCCTGCCGTTCTCTTCGCGCACCGACGAGCTGAGTTGAGCACTATGGCAAAGCCGCGCCGTCATTGTGACGCAGCAAAGCAATCCAAGCGACGCTCGGGACCCAGCACGAATTGCGGCCTTGCTCATATGGGCGAGGTACGTGGGCTGGGCTTGACAAGAGCGCGGCCGGACTGCGAAACCTCGCGCCTCATCAAGGGGAGAAGCGCCTCATGCGAGGACTTGTCGTGATTGCCGCGGTTTTGGCCTTTTCCAGCGCGGCGGCCGCGCAGACCATGGCCGAGCGTCTGGCTTGCAAGAGCGATTTCGAGAAATATTGCCCGGGCGTGAAGCCCGGCGGCGGCCGGCCCCTCGCCTGCTTGTCGAACCAAAAGGACAAGCTGTCGCCGGACTGCTTGAAAGTCGTCGAGGCGCATAGCCGGTAGAAAACCGAGCGCGGTGTCGAGCCTCGCTTCCCGCGGAGCGAGGGAAACGGTACGATGAGGCTGGTTTGTTTGCCGCGACGGTCGGGCTTTACTCCCCAAGCCCCTCTCCGTAACTCGCCCGCTTCGCGGGGGAGAGGGGCTTCGCCGCCGAGTTTTGTTCACGAAAAGGTACGAAACGAGCGTCGCGCCCTACCCCCTGCCCTCTTTCGCCAG
>DATGLU010000638.1:0-8210 GCA_035294045.1 Roseiarcus sp.
CATCGCTGGCTTTCCCGGCGCGTTCATCGGCGCCTTCTTCACCGGCGCGCTGCTGATCGAGCAGGTCTTCTCGCTCGATGGCCTCGGCTATCTCTCCTATGACTCGCTGATCAACCGCGACTATCCCGTCGTCCTTGGCACGCTCTATATTTTCTCGCTGCTCGGCCTCGTCGTGAACCTGATTTCCGACCTTACCTATACCTGGATCGATCCGCGCATCGATTTCGAGACGCGGGAGGTCTGAAGACGTGGACGCGACGCCGCTCGCGCCGCCGCGCGCTACCCAGGGCTGGCTGCGGCTCGGCCCGATGGGCCGCCGCCGGCTCGACAATTTCCGCCGCAACCGCCGCGGCTACTGGTCGACCTGGATTTTCTGCATTCTCTTCGGCCTGTCGCTCTGCGCCGAATTCATCGCCAACGACAAGCCGATCGTCGCCTCCTATAAGGGCGAGTTGCTCTTCCCGGTTTTCGTCAATTATCCGGAGGAGAAATTCGGCGGCTTTCTCGCCGAGACCGATTATCGCGACCCGGTCGTCGCCAATGAGATCGCGGCGCATGGCTGGATGATCTGGCCGCCGATCCGCTTCGCCAACAATACGCGCAATCTCGATCTGCCGACGCCGGCGCCTTCGCCGCCGACCTGGGCGCTGAGCCGGACGCAATGCCAGGCGACGCTGAAGGCGATCGTCGCGCGCGATCCGGCGCGCGCCGTGAGAGGCCTCGGCTCGTGCTGGAACCTCGAATGGAATTGGCTCGGCACCGACGACCAGGGCCGCGACGTGCTGGCGCGGGTGATCTATGGTTTCCGCCTCTCCGTCGTGTTCGGGCTGACGCTTGCCGGAATTTCCTCGATCGTCGGCGTCGCGGCCGGCGCGGTGCAGGGCTATTTCGGCGGTTGGCTCGATTTGACCATGCAGCGGCTGATCGAAATCTGGTCGTCGCTGCCCCATCTCTACATCCTGATCATCCTCTCGGCGATCCTGGCGCCGAGCTTCCTGCTTCTGCTCTTTATCCTCTTGCTGTTCTCCTGGGTCAGCCTCGTCCATGTGGTGCGGGCGGAGTTCCTGCGCGCGCGGAATTTCGAATATGTCAACGCGGCGCGGGCGCTTGGCCTCTCCAACGCCAAAATCATCGTCAAGCACGTTTTGCCCAACGCCATGGTGGCGACGCTGACTTTCCTGCCCTTCGTCGTCAATTCGGCGATCGGCACGCTGACCTCGCTGGATTTCCTCGGCCTCGGCATGCCGCCCGGCTCGCCCTCGCTCGGCGAATTGCTGCTGCAGGGCAAATCCAATCTCTCCGCGCCCTGGCTCGGCCTTTCCGGCTTCTTCGTCGTCGCCTTGATGCTGTCGCTGCTGATCTTCATCGGCGAAGCGGTGCGCGACGCTTTCGATCCGCGAAAGACCTTCTCGTGAGCGCGGCGCTTCTCGACGTGCGCGACCTTTCAGTCGCCTTTCGCCAAGGCGGGCGGAGCGAGACCGTCGTCGACCGCGTCTCGTTCAAGCTGGAGCGCGGCGGCGCCTTGGCTCTGGTCGGCGAATCCGGCTCGGGCAAATCGGTCACCGCGCTCTCGACAGTGAGGCTGCTGCCCTATCCGGCGGCGAGCCACCCCTCCGGCGAAATCCTGTTCAAGGGCCAGGACGTACTCAAAGCCTCGGATGACGACTTGCGCGCCCTGCGCGGCGCGGCGGTGACGATGGTCTTCCAGGAGCCGATGACCTCGCTCAATCCCTTGCACACGATCGAGCGGCAGATCGGCGAGATTATCGAACTGCACGGCCGCGTTCCGTCGCTGCGCGCCCGCATCGTCGAATTGCTCGAAGAGGTCGGCATCGCCGATCCGGCGTCGCGGCTCGGCGCCTATCCGCACCAATTGTCGGGCGGCCAGCGCCAGCGCGTGATGATCGCCATGGCGCTCGCCAATCGGCCCGATCTCCTCATCGCCGACGAACCGACCACCGCGCTCGACGTGACGATCCAGGCGCAGATTTTGAAGCTGCTCAAGTCGCTGCAGCAGCGCCATCATATGGCGATGCTGTTCATCACCCACGATCTCGGCATCGTGCGCAAAGTCGCCGACCAGGTCGTGGTGATGCAACATGGCCGCATCGTCGAGCAAGGCAAGGTCGGCGAAGTCTTCGCCAATCCGCAGCATCCTTATACGAAGATGCTGCTCGCCGCCGAGCCGAAAGGCCGCGCGCCGGCGCTCGACATCGCCGCGCCGGCGGTGGTCGAAGCCAAGAACGTCAAAGTCTGGTTTCCGATCAAGCGCGGCTTCCTGCGCCGCACGATCGGTTATGTGAAGGCGGTCGACGGCGTCAGCGTCGCCGTTCGCGAGGGCCAGACCGTCGGCGTGGTCGGCGAATCCGGCTCCGGCAAGAGCACGCTCGGCCTCGCCATTTTGCGACTGATCCGCTCGGAAGGCGTCGTCCTCTATGCCGGACGGCGGATCGACGGGCTCAAGATGAAGGCGATGCGGCCTTTCCGGCGCGACATGCAGGTCGTGTTCCAGGACCCTTACGGTTCGTTGTCGCCGCGTCTGTCGGTCGCCGAAATCGTCGAAGAAGGCCTGATCGTCCAGCGCAAGGGCATGAAAGCGAAGGCGCGGCGCGAGGCGGTGGCGCGGGCGCTCGCCGATACCGGCCTCGATCCGGCCGCGATGGACCGCTACCCGCACGAATTTTCCGGCGGCCAGCGCCAGCGCATCGCCATCGCTAGAGCCATGGCGCTCGATCCGAAATTCGTCGTGCTCGACGAGCCGACCTCGGCGCTCGACATGTCGGTGCAGGCGCAGATCGTCGACCTCCTGCGCGATTTGCAGAAAAAGCGCTCGCTCGCCTTTCTGTTCATCTCGCACGACCTCAAAGTGGTGCGCGCGCTCGCCTCCGAGATCATCGTCATGCGACAAGGCAAGGTGGTCGAGAGCGGCCCGGCCGAGCGGATTTTCTCTCAACCGCAGGAAGACTATACCAAGGCCCTGTTCAAGGCGGCGTTCAACATCGAAGCGGATACGAGCGGGACGGTGAGTCAGTAAGGGAGCCATCCTCCCCCGTCGAAGACGGGGGAGGGGGACCGCGCGTCAGCGCGGTGGAGGGGGTCGCCGGCGGTTGAGAGTTATTCTGAGAGACCGCAGCCCCTCCACCATGCTTCGCATGGTCCCCCTCCCCCGCTTCGCGGGGGAGGATAGGTCGCCGCCCACAGACAGTGCAAAGGAACATCCATGGGCCGCGCGCTACTCATCGTACTTGATTCCGTCGGCTGCGGCGGCGCGGAGGACGCGGCGGCGTATGGCGACGACGGCGCCGACACGCTCGGCCATATCGCCGAAGCCTGCGCCAGAGGCGAAGGCGACCGCGAGGGGCTGCGCCGCGGGCCGCTTTCCCTGCCGCATCTCGATCGGCTCGGCCTCGGCCGCGCCATGGCGGCCTCGACCGGGCGCAAGCCACCGGGCCTCGGCGAGAGCGAGCCGATCGGCCATTGGGGCTATGGCGTCGAGACGTCGCTCGGCAAGGATACGCCCTCCGGCCATTGGGAGATCGCCGGCGCGCCGGTACGGTTCGAATGGGGCTATTTCCCGAAAAAAATCCCCGCCTTCCCGGCCGGTTTGACCGAGGCGCTGATCAGGGAAGCGCGCCTGCCCGGCATTCTCGGCGACAAGCATGCTTCGGGCACGGAGGTCATCGAGGAGTTCGGCGAAGAGCATTTAAGGACTTTGAAGCCGATCTGCTACACGTCGGCGGATTCGGTGCTGCAGATCGCCGCGCATGAAGAGGCGTTCGGCCTCGACCGGCTCTACGACCTTTGCCGCATCGCGCGGCGCCTCTGCGATCCGCTCAAAGTCGGTCGCGTTATCGCGCGCCCGTTTGTCGGCCGCCGCGCCGGCGATTTCGCCCGCACGCCGCGGCGCAAGGATTTCGCCATCCCGCCGCCGCCGGGCAATCTTTTCGAGCGCGCCGCCAAAGCGGGGCGCGACATCGTCTCGGTCGGCAAGATCGGCGACATTTTCGCCCATAGCCATACCGGCCGGGAGGTGAAAGGCGCGGACAATATGGCGCATGTCGACCTGGCGCTTGAGGCTTTGGCGAGCGTCGCGGATGGCGGACTGATTTTCGTCAATCTGGTCGATTTCGATACCGAATACGGCCATCGCCGCGACGTTTCCGGCTACGCGGCCTGCCTCGAAGCGTTCGATCGACGGCTGCCGGAGATCATCGCCGCGATGCGGCCGGACGATTACGGCGTCGTCACCGCCGATCACGGCAACGATCCGACCTGGCGCGGCTTCGATCATACGCGCGAGCACGTTCCGATCCTCGGCTTCGGCGCCGGCGTGAAGCCGGCGCCGATCGGCCGGCGCAACACGCTCGCCGATATCGCGCAGACCTTGTCGAAAAAACTCAGGCTGCCGCCTGGCCGCGACGGCGAGAGCTGGATTTCGTGACATGAGCGAATTCGCCTTGGACCCGCGCCTCGCCGCCGATACGTTCGCGCTCGGCGATGCGCGCCTGTCGCGCGTCCTGCTGATGAACGACGCGCGGTTTCCTTGGCTCATCCTCGTGCCGCGCCGCGCCGATCTCGTCGAGTTCGCCGATCTTTCGCCTGATGAGCGCTCGCTTCTCATGGAGGAGATCGTCGCGGTCTCGCACGCGCTTTCGCAACGCCAAGGCGTCGAGAAGATCAATGTCGGCGCCCTCGGCAACATCGTGCGGCAATTGCACGTCCACATTGTCGGCCGCTCAAGAAGCGACGCAGCATGGCCCGGGCCGGTCTGGGGCTTCGGCGCGCGCCGGCCCTACCAGGACGCCGCGGCGCAGCAACTTTTGCGCGAGCTTGCTCAGGCGATCGCTCGTATTTTAAGCGATGAACCGGGCAAGTCCGGTTAGGGCTAGGCCTACGGCTTGTATCGCAGGGCGGACCACGCGCCCTTTGGCGCCTTGCGCGCTTGTGACGCCGCGACTAGTGTCCGCGCCGACCCGCGATGATCATTCCAAGGCTCAAAATCTGTTGAGAGCGCGATGACGATCCCCTCCTCTTCTGTCGATTATGTCGTCGACCGCCGACGGATGCGTCGCCAGGCGACGTTCTGGCGCGCCGCGGCTTTCGTCATCCTCGTCTTGGCGATCATCGCGCTGGGCTGGCGCTATAGCGGCCTGCCCACTGGCTCGCGCCTCGAATCCCATATTGCCCGCGTTTCGGTCACCGGCCTGATCACCGGCGACGAAGCCTCGCTGAAGCTGATCCGCGATCTTCGCGATTCTAACGCCAAGGCGGTGCTGCTCTCCATTTCGAGCCCTGGCGGCACCACGGTCGGCTCGGAAAGGCTTTATGAGGCGCTGCGCCGCCTCGCCGCGAAGAAACCGGTCGTCGCCGTGGTCGACAACATGGCGGCGTCGGGCGCTTACATCGCAGCGCTCGGCGCGGACCGGATTTTCGCCGAGGGCAATTCGCTGGTCGGCTCGATCGGCGTGCTCGTCCAATTTCCGAACTTTTCCGGCCTGCTCGACAAGATCGGCGTGAAATACGAGGCGATCAAATCGTCGCCGCTGAAAGCGGCGCCGAACGGTTTCGAGCCGACCAGCGAAGAAGCGCGCGCCGCCATGGCCTCGCTCGTCTCCGACAGCTACGACTGGTTCAAGAAGCTGGTGAAGGACCGCCGCGGCCTTTCGGACAGCGAATTGGCCGCCGTCGACGACGGACGGGTCTTTACCGGCCGGCAGGGCCTTTCCCTGAAGCTCATCGACGCGATCGGCGGCGAGCGCGAGGCGATCGCCTGGCTCGAAAAGGACAAGGGCGTCGCCAAAAATCTTCCGATTCTCGATTGGAAGCCCCAGCGCAGCCTCGGCGGCTTCGGATTTTTCGGCTCGGCGGCGGCCGCCGCCGATTGGCTCGGCATGACGAACCTTGGCGCGCTTTTGCGGCAGGGCGAGCTTGCCGGCGAAGGGCAATTGCTTGACGGTCTCGTGTCGATTTGGCAGCTTCCTAATCGAGACTGAGTGGACATTCCGCCGCGCGTCCCTTGCCGGCCGCCAATTATGGGGAAATCCATTGATTAAGTCCGAACTCGTGCAGCGCATGTCGGCGCGCAATCCGCATCTCTACCAGCGCGACGTCGAGAACATTGTCGACGCCATTCTCGACGAGATCACAGCGGCTCTGGCGCGCGGCGAAAGGGTCGAGCTGCGCGGTTTCGGCGCTTTCTCGACCAAGCAGCGCGCCGCCCGCACCGGGCGCAATCCGCGCACCGGCGACCAGGTCCCGGTGATCGAAAAAGTCGTTCCGTTCTTCAAGACCGGCAAGGAAATGCGCGAGAGGCTGAACAAGGGCGCTCACGGCTGACGCGGCTTTTTTGATGTTGAGGGTCGCGAAATTCGTCGTTCTTGCGCTCGTCGCCATCGTCCTGCTGCTCTTCGCCTTCGCCAATCGCCAAATCGTCAGCGTCTCCTTCGATCCTTTCGCCTCGGGCGAAGCGCCCGCTTTTGCGCTTGCGGCGCCGCTGTTCCTGGTTCTGATGCTGACCTTGATCCTCGGCGTTATTGTCGGCGGCGCAGCGGTCTGGCTGAATCAAAGCCGGTTCCGCCGGGCGGCGCGGCAAAGCCGCGCCGAGATCGAGCGCCTGCGCGCCCAGTCCGCAAGCGTACCAAGCGTCCACTGAACTTTAAGTCAGCGTTCGGCAAGCGAGGTCCGCCATGCAGGTGATCGACGCCAAGGCGGTCGACGAACGGCTCGATTTTCCGGCTCTGATCGACGCCTTGGCCGAAGCGTTCCGCGGCGGCCTTGCCGCGCCGGCCCGGGTTCATCATCAAATCGAGCGCGCCGGCGCGGCGGCGACGCATCTTTTGATGCCGGCCTGGACGACGAGCGCCTTTCGCCAAGGCGCGTTTCTCGGCACGAAGATCGTCAGCGTCTTTCCGGACAATTCCGCGCGCGATCTACCGGCGGTGCATGGCGTCTACGTGCTGCAATCCGGCGAGACGGGCGCGCCGCTGGCGGCGATCGACGGCGCGCGCCTCACGCAATGGCGCACCGCCGCGGCCTCCGCGCTGGCCGCGCGCTACCTCGCCAAAGGCGATGCGCGTCGCCTGCTGATGGTCGGCGCCGGCGCGCTCGCGCCTTTTCTCGTCGCGGCGCATCGCGCGGTGCGGCCGATCGCCGAAGCGGCGCTTTGGAACCATCGCCGCGCCGGCGCCCAGCGCTTGGCGCAAAGACTAGCCGGCGGCGGCTTGCGCGTGACGATCGCCGATGATCTGGAACAGGCGGCGCGCGAAGCGGACGTGATTTCCTGCGCGACATTGTCGACCTCGCCCTTGATCAAGGGCGATTGGCTCAAAAGCGGCCAGCATGTCGACCTTGTCGGCGCGTTCAATCTTCAGATGCGCGAAGCCGACGATGAGGCTTTGCGGCGAGCGCGCGTCTTCATCGACACGGAGGCGGCCCTGCACGAAGGCGGCGATGTCGCCGTCGCGATTGCGAACGGCGCGATCGCCAAGAGCCATGTCGTCGGCGACCTCGCGGCGCTATGCCGCGGCGCAGAAGGACGGCGCAGCGACGACGAGATCACCTTGTTCAAGTCCGTCGGCGCGGCGATCGAGGACCTCGCGGCCGCGATGCTGGTATGGAGGAAAGCGGGAGGAGCCGCCTGAGTGTCATTCCCGCGAAAGCGGGAATCCAGAGAGGCTCCGCGCTTTCCGGATAGGCTGTACTGGATTCCCGCTTTCGCGGGAATGACAGGGCTACCGCGCCTCACCGCGGATGAAATTGATGATCCCGGAAAAATCGTCGCCGGCATGGCCGGCGGCGGCGTAGAGGCCGTAGAGCTGCGCCGCGGCCGCGCCGAGCGGCGTCGCGGCGCCGGCGGCGAGCGCGGCTTCCTGCGCGAGCTTCAGGTCCTTCAGCATCAAGACGGCGGCGAAGCCCGGCCGATAGTCATTGTTGGCCGGTGAGGCCGGAACCGGGCCGGGAACCGGGCAATAGCTGGTCAGCGACCAGGACTGGCCCGACGATGTGGAGGCCACATCGTAAAGCGCCTGCGCCGACAGGCCGAGCTTCTCGGCGAGCGCGAAAGCCTCGCAGGTGACGATCATCGTCGCGCCGAGGATCATGTTGTTGCAGATTTTCGCCGCCTGGCCGGCGCCGGCCTCGCCGCAATGGACGATGCGCTTGCCCATCTTTTCGAGGATCGGCTTGGCCCGGGCGAAGGCCTCGTCCGCGCC
>DATGLU010000639.1:0-2383 GCA_035294045.1 Roseiarcus sp.
CTCGCCGGCAGAGTCGCGGCGTCGTTCGCCACGACGAGGTCGCCCGGATCGAACAGGCTCGCCAGCATTGTTCGCGGCAGCCGCCGCATCGTCCCTTGCGCCGGGACGACGAGGAGCTTGCCGCTATGGCGGTCGAAGCGCTCGGCCGCGATCATGCGCGCGATCCGACAATATCGAGGGCGGCCCCGCCGCGGCGCAGCGAAGCCTCGATCGCCTCCGCGATTTCGGCGGCCGCGCCCTCGGGCCGTTTGAGCGTCGAAGGATCGGTTTCGGGCGAGGCGAGCGCGTGCAGCGGCGTATCCATGTCGCCGGGATCGAGGGAGAGGAAGCGCACGCCGTCGTCCTTCTCCTCCTTGTCCCAGATCGCCGTCATGTGGCGGAGCGCCGCCTTGCTCGCGCCATAGGCGCCCCAGCCCGGATAGGCCGTGACCGCCGCGTCGCTCGAAATATTGACAACCAACGCGCCGCGCCCGTCGCGCGCCGACGCCGCGAGCGCGCCGAACAGGGCGCGGGTCAGCCGAAAGGCGCCGAAAAGATTGACCGCCAGCGCCGCCTCCAGCTCTTCGCATTCGGTGTCCGAAAGCAGCGCGAGAGGGACGGGCCCAAGGCTCGACGCATTATTGATCAGCACGTCGAGCCCGCCGAGATTGCTCAAGATTTGCAAGGCGATCGGATAGATATCGTCCTTGCGGCCGACATCGCCGACAATGCCATGGGTCCCGGTCTCGCGGGCGACGCGCTCGACCGACGAGACGGTGCGGGCGACGAAGGCGACGCGCGCGCCGCGCCGGGTCAGAAGTCGCGTCAGCGCCAAGCCGAGCCCTGACGTGCCGCCGGTGATCGCGATGCGAAGGTCTTCGAAATGGTTTTCGCTGCGCATTGAACAATGCTCCTCGTCGTAAGAGCGGCCTGCCTACAAGTTAAAGTGAACTTTAAGTCAAGCGGGATTCGTGCTTCGGTGCTTTTCATGGAGACCGTCCTGACGATCGGCGAGACGGCGCGGCGCAGCGGGGTCGCGTCCTCGGCTTTACGCTTCTATGAAGACAAGGGGCTGATCGCCTCGGAGCGGGCAGGGTCCGGCCATCGCCGCTTTCCGCGCTCGACTTTGCGGCGCATCGCGTTCATCGTTTTCGCGCAGAAGATCGGCCTCAGCCTGGAGGAGATCGCCGCCGAGCTCGCCAAGCTGCCGGCTGGTCGCACGCCGACCCGCGGCGACTGGGAGAAGCTTTCCGGCGCCTGGTCGAAACGGATCGATCAGAAAATCGCCGAGCTGGAGCGGCTGAAATCGGGCCTCACCAAGTGCATCGGCTGCGGCTGCCTGTCGATCGACAAATGCCGCCTCGCCAACCCCGCCGACCAAGCAGGGCGGAAGGGGCCGGGCCCGAGATACTGGATGGGATGAGCGAGTACCTCCCTTCTCCCCGCAGGGCGGGGAGAAGGTGGACGCGCGCAGCGCGGCCGGATGAGGGGCGGCGCCGAGCTTGCTGATTAGCGCGTCGTAGGGCGCGTACCCTTCTGGTCCTGCGCAGCCCCTCATCCGGCCCTTCGGGCCACCTTCTCCCCGCGTTGCGGGGAGAAGGGCGTTCAAGCGGGGAGAAGGGATCAACCCGCGTCCAGCAGTTTCACGGCCTCGTCGCGTTCGAAAAGGTACAGCAGCACCCGCAGCGCGCGGCCGCGCTCGCTGGTCAGGCGCGGGTCGGCTGCGATCGCGGCTTGCGCCTCTTCGCGCGCCAGCGCCAGGAGCTTGGCGTGCAGATCGAGCCGCGCCAGGCGGAAGCCCGGCGCGCCGGCCTGACGCGCGCCGAGCACGTCGCCTTCGCCGCGCAGGCGCAAATCTTCCTCCGCGATGCGGAAGCCGTCTTCGGTCTCGCGGAGGATTTCCAGCCGCGCCCGCGCGGCGTCGCCGAGCGGCGCCTTGTAGAGCAGGAGGCAGGTCGAGCGGCCGGCGCCGCGGCCGACCCGGCCGCGCAATTGGTGCAATTGCGCCAGGCCGAAACGCTCGGCGTGTTCGATGACCATCACTGTCGCTTCCGGCACGTCGACGCCGACCTCGATGACGGTCGTGGCGACGAGCACCTTCGTCTCGCCGCGCGAGAACGCGTCCATCGCCGAGTCCTTTTCGGCGCCTTTCATCCGGCCATGGGCGAGCCCGACCGCGGAGCCGAAGAATTCGCGCAAATTGGCGGCGCGCTCCTCGGCGGCGGCGACATCGAGCGCCTCGCTCTCCTCGATCACCGGACAGACCCAATAAACGCGGGCGCCGCTCCTGATCGCGCGGCCGATCGCCGCGACGACGTCGCTCAACCGGTCGAGCGGCATGGCGCGCGTATCGATCGGCATGCGGCCGGGCGGCTTTTCGGTCAAAGCCGAGACGTCCATGTCG
>DATGLU010000640.1:0-3330 GCA_035294045.1 Roseiarcus sp.
GCTTCCGCGCTGGCGAGATAGACCACCGCTGCGGCGATCTCGGCGCCGGCGCCGAGCCGCCCCATCGGCACGCGGGCGAGGATTTGCTCGCGCTGCTTGTCGTTCAACGCGTCGGTCATCGCGCTCTGGATGAAACCCGGCGCGACGCAATTGACGGTGATGTTGCGGCTTGCGACTTCGTAGGCCAAAGCCTTGGACATGCCGATTAGCCCGGCTTTCGCCGCCGCGTAGTTGCCCTGGCCGGGATTGCCGGTCGCCCCGACCACCGAGCTGATGCCGATGATCCGGCCGTAGCGGCGGCGCATCATGCCTTTGAGGCAACCGCGCGCCAGGCGGAAGGCGGCGGTGAGATTGACGGCGAGGACCTGATCCCATTCCTCGTCCTTCATCCGCAGGAACAGGTTGTCGCGCGTGACGCCGGCATTGTTCACCAAAATATCGACCGCGCCGAGCGCCGCCTCGGCCGCGGCCGGCAGCGCCTCGACTGAAGCGGCGTCGCTGAGATCGGCCGGCAGGACGACGGCGCCTTCGCCGAGCTCCCCCGCCAGTTTCTCCAGCGCCTCGCGCCTGGTGCCGGACAGCGCGACCCGCGCGCCCTGGCCGTGCAGCGCCTTGGCGATCGCGCCGCCGAGCCCGCCCGACGCGCCGGTGACGAGCGCGCCCTTGCCGTGAAGATCGAACATGCTTTGTCCTGCGATCAGGAAGAAACGGCCGCCAGGAGGAAGGCGTCGACCTCGGCCGGCCCGCCGATATTGATCGCCGTCGCGCCCTCGGCGATGCGCCGGACGAGGCCGCTCAGGACCTTGCCCGCGCCAAGCTCGACAAAGCGCTGAACGCCATGCTCGGCCATGTAAAGAACGCTCTCGCGCCAGCGCACCGCGCCGACGACTTGCGCGACGAGATTGGCGCGAATCTCCTCGGGCTCGCGCATCGGCCGCGCCGTGACATTGGCGACGATCGGCGCCTTCGGCGTCTTGATCTCGATCCTTGCCAGCGCAGCCGCCATCGCCTCGGCGGCCGGTTGCATCAGCGCTGAATGGAAGGGCGCCGAGACCGGCAAAGACACGGCGCGCTTCGCGCCCCTGAGCTTGGCGAGCGCCATCGCCCGCTCGACCGCCGCCTTGGCGCCCGAAACGACGACCTGGCCGCCGCCATTGTCATTGGCCGCCTGGCAGACCGCGCCGAGCGCCTCCGCCGCCTCGGCGGCAATTGCCGCGCTTTGCGCAAAATCGAGGCCCAGAATCGCCGCCATCGCGCCCTGGCCGACCGGAACCGCGTTCTGCATCGCTTGCCCGCGAATGCGTAAGAGCCGCGCCGCGTCCTCGACCGAGAAAGCGCCGGCGGCGGCGAGCGCCGAATATTCGCCGAGCGAATGGCCGGCGAGGAATTCCGCGTCGCGGCCAAGGTCGAGGCCGGCCTCGCTCTCCAGCACGCGCACGACCGCGAGGCTGACGGCCATCAAGGCGGGCTGGGCGTTGGCGGTGAGGGTGAGGTCGGCTTCCGGGCCGTTAAACATCAACGCCGACAGGTTCTGGCCGAGCGCGGCGTCGACGCGGTCGAAAATCTCGCGCGCCGCCGGATAAAGCTCGGCCAGCGCCTTGCCCATGCCAACCGCCTGCGATCCCTGTCCTGGAAAAATGAAAGCCGTTCCCGCCATCGCCAAGCCTTAATTTTCGGCGGCAGAGACAATGCCTGACCGGGCCTGTCAAGTTTGTAGCCGCGCGGCCTATCCTAGCGGGGGAGGGGGTCCCGCGGCATCGCGCCATGCTCCCGTCGTTCTTGCCGCGCCCTGATTGCTGACATTGCGGTGAAGCGCATCCAATAATTATGAGCGGCGTTGCTTGCCCGAGGCGCAGGTACTGGCGGCGGAAAAGGGCGCTGCGACGGTAATCCGCTGTCATCGCAACTCAGTAGGGGCGCCGGTTCCCCCATCCGTCGAGAGCGTCGTCGCTGTCATTCCAATTCCAGCCTTGTTGGGGCGCCGGGTAATATCCATAGGCCGGGTCGCCCTGCTGCCGCCGCGGCTGCGGCGCGTAGTCGTAGCCGTCATCGGAACCGAGCTGCTGGGCGTCGTCGTCCCAAGTCGCATCGGGCTCGCTCGGCAGGGGCTGCCGGCGCGCGGTTTTCAGGTGCGGCGCGGATTTCGAATTGCGCAAAGCGACGGTCACATCGCCGGTGATCTCCACCGTCGTATTGGCCATGCCCTCCTGCTTGACGAGGTCGAACAGCTTGGCCGCGTTGGCCGGGTCGAGCCTGACGCAGCCATGCGAGGCGGCCGGATGGCCGACCGGATCAAAGCTGCCATGGATGGCGTGCCCATGGAGATCGAAAAAGATCGCGTTCGGCATGGGAGCGTTATCATATTCCTGGGAAAAATGGTCGGCATCCATCCGATTGGGCCGGAACGCGCCGTTCGGCGTGTCGTAGCCTGGCCGTCCGGTCGAGACGCGCCAGTCATAGAGATGTTGGCCGTCGACATCCACGCTCATCCGCTGCGTCGACTGGTCGATCTGGATGAGGATATTGGCCTCGGCCGGCGCCGCCGCGCCGGCAAGCCAGATCGAAGAGAGCAGGGCGAGCTTCGCCATACGCATTGAGCGACCCATCGTTACGAACGCCCCGACCAGTATAACGCCCGAGATTGTTTGACGGGTGAAAGACGGCCGGCTTAAGGCGCGGGTCCTCGTTTAGAGCATGCTCGGCAGGACCCGATCCGGCGGCCGGTGGCCGTCCATGAAGGTGCGGATGTTAACGATGACCTTCTCGCCCATGTCGTTGCGGCCCTCGTGGGTGGCCGAGCCCATATGCGGCAACAGCGTCACCTTGCCGGCCGCGGCGAGCTTGACCAGCTTGTCGGAGACGGCCGGCTCGCGCTCGAACACGTCGAGGCCGGCGCCGGCGATCTCGCCGGCCTCCAGCATGCGGGCGAGGGCGTTCTCGTCGATGACCTCGCCGCGCGCCGTGTTGACGACGATCGCCTCCGGCCGGAGATATTTCAGGCGGCGCGCCGAGAGCAGGTGATAAGTCGCCGGCGTATGCGGGCAATTGACCGAGACGATGTCCATCCGGGCGAGCATCTGGTCGAGCGATTCCCAATAGGTCGCCTCCAGCGCCGCCTCGATCTCGGCCGCGACCCGGCGGCGGTTGTGATAGTGGATCGACAGGCCGAAGGCGCGGGCGCGGCGGGCGAGAGCCTGGCCGATCCGGCCCATGCCGACAATGCCGAGCTGCTTGCCGGTGATCCGCCGACCCAGCATCCAATTCGGCGACCAGCCCGGCCATTCGCCGTTCGGGATGATCCGCGCGCCTTCGGCGAGGCGGCGCGCCGTC